>JAEUSI010000047.1 GCA_016788375.1 Ignavibacteria bacterium
ATCCAACAAACTGAATGAAGAGGGTCAAAGAGAACTAATGCCTTTAATAAAGGATATTTACTACCAGACAGACAGAGAAATAGCAAAGATTATATCGATGAAAGTAATAGACGATTACTCATCGAAATATCCATCAGCAATAAAATGTTTTCAGGAAGATCTTGACAGCTGTCTGAACTTTATGAAGTTCCCAGTCGATCATCACCGGTTCATACGGACTACAAATTTATTGGAGAGAACATTTGAAGAACAGAAAAGAAGAACAAAGACAATACCAAGATTTTTTGATGAGCAGAGTTGTATAAAATTAGTTTTTGGAACGATGATAAGAGTCAGTGAGAAATGGAAAAGACTGAAAATGACAGAATACGAATTGACAATATTAAGAAATATGAGGACTCTTTTCGGATGGGACAAAGTAAATGAAATAAACGGAGAAAACTTTATTTCCAAGAAATATGCAGCTTAACCATTTTTCAATTTTACAGGAAAAATATGACTTGACCTGACAGGTGAAACATTTGGAATTTTTCCTAAACATAATGACCTAAATTGTCTCAGAATTGAGTTTAGTTATCCAGGAACGCTTGATAAAGAATTGTCTTCAAATTTCACTAAGAAGAAGATTACTTTAAATCAAAGCATAAAGGATAAAATTGAAAAAGTTTGCAATCCTTTCATAAATCAAGTTAGGAAAAATGCTAAAGAACGTCAAAAATCAAACAAAGAACATAATGAAGATTTTACTGACGTTGAAAAATATATAACTCAAAAATCTCATTTATTAAAAAGACCTACCTCTGAAATAGAAGAGAGAAATCAAAAAAGCGAGAAGGATAAGACTTATATAGACAAATTAAGTGATAGATCTAGAAACAGGCTAAATATTACAAAAAGAAAAAGAGTTGATATTGAAAATTTGAAAGCTAAGTTTAGTACAAAGTGTTTAGGGGAGAAGGGACCCGTTTATGAAGTAGATCAAGAAAGAGATACGATCATTATTTACTGGAATGATGAACACCCATTTTACAGATTGTTCATAGAAAAAAATAATCAAGAACCTGACATATTAAATCCAATCTGTTTTCTTGTTTATTCTTTTGGAAGTGCTGAATTAATAAGTAAATCTGGATCAGATTCTCAAGAAATTATTGAAAATATTAGGTGGGATGTAGGCAGAAATCTTGCTGTTCTATTAAAGGATTAGTTCGAATTAGTATTTTCTCATAGATTCAGTATCTGTAAGGTTTATTTATATTCATACTTTTCTTTATTTTTAAAGATGAAAACCAGGCGTTGGAATTTATAAAATCAAAAAATAAAGTTGAATAAGAAAATAGTAAAAGTTACGAAAGAAAAAACTAAGAAACCGGACAGCGATTTATTTCAATCAATCGCATTCTTAATTCAGGAAAGCAAACATCGCGTTGCTGTTGCTGTAAATTCAGAGCTATCCTTTCTTTATTGGAATATTGGTAAAACTATCAGGAAAGAAGTTTTGAAAGAAAGACGTGCAGAATACGGCAAACAAGTAATACAGGAATTGTCATCAAAATTAACCGAATCGTTTGGAAATGGATGGGGTGAAAAACATTTGAATCATTGTCTACGCAGTGCGGAGACTTTTTCGGAAAAAGAAATTCTCTACGCAGTGAGTAGACAATTGAGTTGGACTCATATACGAACACTAATGTATATGGAGGATTGTATTCAAAGAGAATTTTATATGGAAATATGCATTCAGGAACGATGGAGTACAAGACTTTTACAAGAAAGAATCGGCTCAATGTTGTACGAACGCACAGCAATTTCAAAGAAACCCGAAGAAACAATAAAGGAGGATTTGAAATTATTAAAAGCTGAAGATAAGCTCACACCGGATTTGGTTTTTCGTGATCCATATTTTCTAGATTTCCTGGGATTAAAAGATACTTACAGTGAAAAGGATCTTGAGAGTGCTATAATTTCCGAGTTGCAGAGATTTATTATTGAAATGGGAAGTGACTTTGCATTTATGGCAAGACAAAAAAGAATTACCATAGATGATGAAGATTACTACATTGACCTGCTTTTTTATCACAGAAAGCTTAAGTGTTTAATTGTTATTGATTTAAAGCTTGATAAATTCAAAGCAGCTTATAAAGGTCAAATGGAACTTTACTTACGGTGGTTAGAAAAATATGAATCCGTTGATGGTGAAAATAGTCCGATAGGGCTCATACTTTGTTCAGATGCAAATAAAGAACCATTGAGTTATTAAAATTAAAGGAAAGTAATATTAAAGTGGCAAGTTATTATACAGCTTTGCCGCCTTTAAAACTTTTACAGAAAAAATTCCAACAGGCAATCAAAATTGCCCGTGAGAGAATTGAAAACCAAATTGACAATAAATAATTTAAAAACTGAAATCATCAATCAAAAATCTAAAATTTATAATTTCAAATCACTTCCTTCTGTTCTCCAGTATCTTCAAAAACGACTTCCCTCTTACTTCATCAATCGTCAGCCCGGATTGCAATATCTCTTCCTCAGTTACAGCTCCGCAGTTCAGTGCCCTTAAAAAGTAATTCAGTAATCCTTGTCCAGTTGCAGCATCATCAAACACATCACCGGCTAAGGTTGCCTGTGCGGCTTTTTCAATGAAGTTCCTCAGTCGGACTGTCGACTCTTCAAGCCCGCTAAGAAAAAACATGTAGACAGCAGCATATCTGACCGGAAGCTGCGACGGATGAAGATCCCAGCCCTGATAAAATCCGTTTACAAGCGAATGCATAACATCTTCATACATTAATTTCCATGCACGGTGAACAGTTTTTTTATTTTCAACTTTCTGATCCGAATTTAAATTTTCGCCTTTGTGATTTCCAACAGGCATTATATTTGTCGCTCCGTCCGAAAGCCAGACCCCCGTTCCTGCCAGCGAAACCTTCATCATATGCCTTGCAAAATCACATACCGGATGATTCATAGACTGAAGCTTTGCTGTGATATCACAAGAAGCAGTGTAATCGTAAACACCGAAATGAGCGGCTTTGCACCTGCCTTTGCCGGCTTTTACAAGCGAAAGCATATTTAGTCTTCCTTCCGTATCAAAAACAGACTGCGTCGTTTCAATCATTATTTCAAATTTCAGAGTATCGTTTTTCAGATTCAGTTTCTTTTCCAGTAATTCAAGTATCTTAACAAGCGCTGTAACCTGTTCAGGCGCGATTACCTTCGGAAGTGTCACGACAAAATTTGCCGGAAGTTTTCCTGAGGTTGTTTTCAGCAGTTTAGTGAGATATATATCTAAAGTTCTGACAGCTCTTCTCTTCATTTCTTCGGAAAAAGTTTTTATTCTTATTCCGAAAAAAGGCGGAAGTGTATTTTCCGTCATTCCCTTCGCCGTTTCAACCGCAGCAGCTGCAGCAGTTTCATCCTCTTCTTTATCCGGTCTTATTCCGAATCCGTCTTCAAAATCTATTCTGAAATCTTCCACCGGCTCTCTTTTCAGTTTTTCTTTTATTTTAAAATAAACTTTCTCTGTCAAAATATCATTTGAATCCAGATTTAATGCGGCTACAAATTCATTTACACCGGAAGCATTTTCCAGAAAAGCTTTAAGCGCAAGTTCTCCCATTCTTATTGCTGTGTTGAACTTAAACAGCTGTGCCCCGCCGTAAACCGTCTGCACAGGCTGCCTCTCCGGAGAATCACCCGGATATATTTCTTTGTGAAAAGTGTTAACTATTTTTAACCGGCTGTAAATTTTTTCAAGTGATTTTTCATCAAGAGTTAATTTCATTCGTGATAGTTTTTAGTTTAATTTAAAATAATGATTATTTTCATCAGATTAAATTTAACTGTTTTTTTTGTATCTGTAGTTATGAAACAGTAATTAAATTTCAGCGTACAGAATAATGTACTTCCTTTCTTAAAAAATTCTTAAATTAAACAATCAAAAATCATGCAAGAAGAAAACAAAATTTCTCCTTTGGAGAAAGCGCTGAAATTTGTTCAGATGGAAAAATCATTTGATCTGGAAGATGAAAGCCTGAACTTAGAGAGTTTCGAGTTTTATGAGTCTGTTGAATACAGATTGTCAGAGTATTATAAAACAGACAGCAGTTTCTACCGCAGATCTCTTGAAATGCTGCATAATCCTTCCGGGTTGCAGTTTTCTCTGAGTTTAAAGGGGTCTTATGACGAGCCTGTCAGCAAAGCCGAAGTTGAATGTGCATACATTGTTACAAAAACCGGGGAAAAGCTGTATATTCTCGATCTGATTCCGGAAGAATCTTCTGTGATTACCGAAAAAGGTAAATTCAGCTTTGATCAGCTTAGAAAGCAATATGATTCTGTTGCTGAGTTTGAAGATATTTCAAGACCATTTGCTTCAGCAACACTGGAAAATATAAAAAATCTGAATGAAAAAGCAGAAGGGGAACGAAGAATCAGTAAACTCAACAGATTCAGGTTATTTAATAAAGCTTATGTTTTTTTGAAAAATTTAATTCAGAGAACTAATGTTTTTGTTTCAGAAATTATATTTGCTTCCCTTATCCTCTCATATAAATCATAATCGCAGAGATATCTGAAGGCCTGACACCGGAAATTCTCATTGCCTGTCCGATTGAATTAGGCTTGACCTTTCCGAGTTTCTCGATTGCTTCAGCCGAAAGTGATTTGATTTTTTCATATTTAAAATCAGCCGGAATTCTTAATTCTTCGTTTTTAATAAAATGACTGATATGCTCCGATTGCCTGTCAATATAACCTCTGTACTTTATATCAATTTCAATCTGATTAACGGCTTCTTCATTTTCTCTTATCTTCATCATTAAAATATTATCGCCGAATGTTTCAAGCTTAAGCAGTTCATTTAATCTTACTTCATTTCTCTTAATAATATTTGATAAAAATTCATTCTGCGATATTCCGGCAGAACCCTTACTTATAAGATACTCATTCACATCCTTCGGACTTATTGTATTTGAATTAAAATAATCCGTTCCTTCTTTAATCAGCTTGATTTTTTCCTTCAGCACATCTGTCAGATTATTTTCAATCAGTCCGAGTCTGCTGCCGTAATGCATAAGTCTCTGATCTGCATTGTCCTGTCTGAGAACAAGCCTGTATTCAGCGCTGGATGTAAACATTCTGTACGGTTCTTCGGGACATTTATTTATCAGATCATCAATCAATACACCGATGTATGCTTCACTTCTTTTTAAAATCAGAGGCTCTTCATTTTTCAGCTTTAATGCAGCATTAATTCCAGCCATCAAACCCTGTGCAGCGGCTTCTTCATATCCGGAAGTTCCGTTTATCTGACCTGCAGTATATAATCCCGAAACAAGTTTGGTTTCCAGCGTCAGATTAATCTGGTGAGTCGGAAAAAAATCATATTCAACTGCATATCCCTGCTTTATAATTTTTACTTTTTCCAGACCGGAAATTGTCCTTGCAGCTTTTTCCTGAACTTCCACAGGAAGGCTTGTCGAAAATCCGTTCATGTAAATTGTTTCTCCGTTAAGTGTCTCCGGCTCCAGAAATATCTGATGACGCGGCTTTTCGGAAAATCTTGAAATTTTATCTTCTATAGATGGACAGTATCTCGGACCGATTCCTTTTATCCTTCCGGTAAACATCGGTGAATCTTCAAATCCTGTTCTGAGAATTTCATGAGTCTGCTCATTTGTATGAGTCAGATAACAGTCTACCTGCCTCTGAAAAGGAAAATTTCCCTTGTTTGTCCTGTGTGAAAACGGCTGTGAATTTTTGTCGCCAGGCTGAACTTCCGTTTTACCGAAATCAATGGTTCTGATATCAAGTCTCGGCGGAGTTCCGGTTTTAAGCCTTCCTGTGACAAATCCAATTCCCAGCATGCAGTCTGATAATCCGGTGGCTGCTTTTTCATCAATTCTTCCCCCGGTAACTTTTGATTTTCCAGTATGCATTACTGCATTGAGGAAAGTTCCTGAAGTGATAATTACAGATCTGCATCCTATTTCGTAACCAAGTTCTGTCTTTATTCCGGTAATTTTGTATTTATATCCTGATTCACCTGATCCGGCTTCATTTACTCTGAGCTCTTTTACCATATCCTGCAAAACTTCGATTCCTTCCTGATTTCTTACAAATTCCGCTGCAGTTTCTGAATATATGTTTTTATCGGACTGACATCTTGGTGACCATACCGCCGGTCCTTTTGATGTATTCAGCATTTTGAACTGTATTCCTGTTTTATCAGCAATTTGTCCCATTACTCCGCCTAGCGCGTCAATTTCTCTGACAAGATGCCCTTTTGCCGTTCCGCCAATCGCTGGATTACAGCTCATTCTGCCGATTGCTTTAATATCCATTGTAACTAATCCTACAGAAAATCCCATTTTTGCAGCTGCTATTGAAGCTTCAACTCCGGCATGTCCTGCACCGATTACAATTATGTCATAGTGTTTTTTCATGTATCTGATAAATTTAATTCATTTCAAACTTTTATACTATGCATTTCCTAAATAAATTTATATATCCTGTTTTCCAATTAAGATTATAATATATTGATTTATCAATATTTATTTGTTATATACATTTCTTTTCATTGAAGGTCTAATTAAATGAGTTCTGATTTCTAAACAGGTGAAAGGAGGATTTCATATATCAAATCAGATGAAAGGAAAATAGTTTACAGTTTTTACGGAAATTGAATTTTATCAATTTCCGGATCAATGAAATCTGTGTGCAAAATTTGAAAATGTGATAATTCGTATTGTATTAATGTTTATTTCAAATCATTATGAACTTTAGAATTCTGTAATATATTTATCTCAAAATTGTTTCGTGAGAAACAAATTTTGAATGAATTTTTGAATAATGGTTAAATTTGATTTAAATGAGAATGGATTCTACTCAAAAAGTTTAAATACATCAATCAGTTATTGATTATTATTATATAAAGTATCATTATTGCAATTATCAGCAGTAATAGAATTGCCATTCCCCAGCTGCCAACAAATGATTTAATTTTTTTGTCAGTAATATTTGATGGTTCATAGACTGTATGTTCGATTTCGCTTAATAATTTTCGGGAAACCTCTGCATATTGTTTAAATACTTTTATTTGAGAGCTGTATACATATCCTTCAAGTGAATTCAAATAATCACCTGTTGTAACATATTTAATTTTGTTGTTATCAAGAACTGATTTTGCAAACTGAAAAAGAATGTTACTGTTTGAAGTGAATACTGTAACTAATTCATCTTTGGTTTCTTTTTTCGGTCTATCATTTTCTTTCAATGGTTTTATTGCTTTGCCTTCAATGAGTGACAAGTATTTTCCGTCACAATATTTAATGAATTCTCCGGGATCTTCACGAACATTTAAATTTATATAGCTGCAAATACCTGAGGTTTTGTTGTAATGGTAACAATTAGGACAATATCTGAGAAATTTATTTTGCTTCATATTTAGTTCTCCTTTTCAAAAATTATGTATAATTTAATGTTTTAAAAATTATGATTCAATCAATTTTTCAATCATTCAGAAGTTCATTTCGGCTAAGATTAATAAGGCTAGTGTATCAATATTATCGAATTCCTTACAAGTCTTCACTTAAAAACCATAAAAAGATGTCAATTTCTATTGAGATTTTTGTCTTAACCTTTAATTGTTTCGCACGAAACAATTATTAAATATTAGAATACAAACTAATGTTTTTACAGTATATCCTTTTAATCGTTCTGATTTAGTTTATAAAGAAAGTAATATTCCATAATTACGAAATGTGATTCTGCAAAACCAATATTAATCTAAGAATTGGAAAAAAATCGATTCTGATTTTCTGAATTGTTTTTATAATTCATATTATCAAATTTTAAAAAAACAATTATGAAATCCAAACTGATACTTCTGCTGGCAATAATTATTTTTGCCGGATTCACTGCACTGCTGTCCTTACTAATCGAAAAAAGTAAAAATACTCCCAAAGAAAAAGTTTCGAAGAAAAAAACATCAGAGCTGATTGAAAGTAAAAGCGAAAAACTTTCTTCAGGTGCTCTGGAATCAATGCAGTGGATAAATCAAATCCGGGCTTATCCTGAACAGGATATTCCTTCGGATAAGTTTTATAAATCATTTGAATATTCAAAAGAAAATCTTCAGTCTGTTAATCAGATGGATGATGCTGGTCAGTGGGAATCCATCGGACCGAATAATATAGGAGGCAGAAGCCTCTGCGTAGCTGTTCACCCTGCAGATACTTCTGTAATTTTTATGGGTGCATCTTCTGGAGGATTATGGAAATCTGTAACAGGCGGTATCGGAGCAAATGCATGGACAATGATAAATACCGGATTTCCGGGTTCTGCAGTAAGTCATATTGCAATTGATTCTGCAAACCCGAATGTAATTTACATCGGAACTGGTGAGAACTACGGATATCAGATTTCTCAGAACGGACTTGATATCAGGGTTACAAGAGGAATGTACGGTATTGGAATTCTTAAAACCACTGACGGAGGAACTTCATGGACTAAATCTCTTGACTGGAGCTATAACAATAAAAGAGGTGTCTGGAAAGTTATAATAAATCCGAAAAATTCCGCTACACTCTATGCCGCAACTAGCGAGGGAATTTATAAGTCTGTTAATTCCGGAAACAACTGGTCGCAAATGCTGAATTATCAGATGGTTATGGATCTCGAAATCAATCCGCAGGATACAGGAATACTTTATGCATCAATCGGGAATCTTACAAACAATGTTCCTCAGACAAATAAAGGAATATTTAAGACATTAAACGGCGGCGTTAACTGGACAAAATTATCCGGAGGACTGCCTTCTGCCTGGTCAGGAAAGGCTACTATTGAACTTTACAAAGGAAATCCAGAAATTGTCTATGCCAGCATTCCAAATGATTTTTCTTATGTCGGCTATTTTAAAAGTACTAACGGAGGAAACAACTGGGTCAGCATGAATACTACCGTTCCTATCGGAAATCAGGGCTGGTATAACAACGGTCACATTGTAAAATCCAATGATCCGAATTCTATTCTCGTCGGAACTATCAATGTTGAAAAATCAGTGAACGGGGGTTCGGTCTTTACGACTAAATCAGACTGGAGTGCATGGAATTACGGTCCCACTCCTCCGGGAGAACCCGAAGGTCCTGATGATTTTGTCCATGCAGATGTTCATTATTATGCTTCAAATCCGAAAAATCCGGATAAAATTTATATTGCTGCCGACGGAGGTTTGTACCGTTCAAACAACTTCGGAGAAACTTTTTATTCATGTAACGGAGGATTTGTAACTTCACAGTTCTATGCGGCTTTCGCCAATTCATATCAGGATTCTTTGTTTGCAATTGGAGGGCTTCAGGATAACAGGTCTGCGATTTATGAAGGAACTGTTGCCTGGAACAAAGTCTTCTATGGCGACGGAATGTGCTGTGCAATCAGCTCGCAAAATCAGAATATCTGCTATACTGAATATACTTACGGCGCAATTAACAAATCCACAAACAAGGGAATTGACTGGTTTTCGGTATCTCCTCCGGGTTCGGGTACAGAAAGCAATTACTGCTTTGTCACTCCGTTTATTAGTCTCAGATCAAATCCGAATATTCTTATTACTGCCGGAAAATCAGTTTACAAATCAACGAACAGCGGTTCGGGCTGGACAGGTCCGTACGGAACAGCTGTCATAGGCGGAACAAAAATTCTTTCCATGGCTTCTTCCGATACAGGCACAGATACAATTTACATCGGAGCCGTTAACGGAAGAATCTTCAGAAGCATAGATTCCGGACTTAACTGGTCTAATATTACTGACAGCAGTGTTACTCCGAACAGATATGCAACCGACATATCGGTAAATCAGAATAAAGCTTCAGAAGTATTTGTAACATACGGCGGATTCGGCACCGGTCATGTTTTCAAATCCGTCAACGGAGGAATAAACTGGCAGAATATTTCCGGAAATCTTCCCGATGTTCCGTTTCACTGTATCGTTACCGATCCTTTGTACAGTCAGAATATATATGCAGGCAGCGATCTCGGCGTCTATGTTACAACAAATTCCGGAACAGTATGGAATGAATACCGAAACGGAATGCCGTATGCTTTAACATTTGACTTAACAGTTGTTTATCCGAACAGAAAAATCCGTGCTGTTACTCACGGAAACGGTGTTTATGAAAGAAAGCTTTTTGAAAACCCTGTTTCAGTTAATAAACCGGCGGTAAATTCAGCCGATAATTTTTATCTGTCACAGAATTTTCCGAATCCATTTAATCCGGAAACAAAAATTAATTATGAATTGCCTTATGCTCAGAATGTCACCGTAAAAGTATTTGATGCTCTGGGAAAAGTTGTATATGAACTCGTTAATGAAAAGCAGAATGCGGGAAAGTATCAGATTAGTTTTAACGGAAAGAATCTTCCGAGCGGAATTTATTTCTATAAAATGGAAACAGGTTCGTTTTCACAGGTTAAGAAAATGATTCTCTTGAAATAAATTTTTAAAAGAGAATTTCGGGATGAAAAGATAATTTCCTGACTGTAAACCGGAAACTTCTGACATTTTACTGCAGGCTGTCTTTCTTTAAAGGTTCCGGCTTGCTGATTCTGATTGACTTTACAACAGCTTCAATTTCATTCTTGTATTTGTCAAAAAACTGCTTCCTCACAGAAGCTCTGAGCGACAGTTTTTCCGTTCCGATTTTGTTAAAAATATAAAACCTGTATTCTGTAAATCCGGCAAGCGTTTTCGGTTCTTTTAAAAATGCAGTAAGCGTTGAATCATTCATCGGAAACTCGGTCTTGAAATCTTCAGTATTAAAATCCTTCTTCTCCGGATCAAGATAAATAAAGAATGTCATTGTTCCGGTCTGCTCCGCTGTTGTATCCGTCAGCAAAACTCCCTTGAACTCTTTTTCGTTTTTATTAATCTCTCTCTGATCCGTCAGCTTCCAGTTTTTCGGGAAATACATTGCAAGTCCGATGTCACCCTCGTTAAATGTATTTCTGAGAGAATCGGGTATGTCATATCCGAATGCAGATGTATCCGTTTTTGTCGTGTCTTTCAGCGAATCAACAGATATACCTTCCGCTAATTTTCTCAGCGAATCCAGCTCTCTTGTAAGATCAGCTTCGGATAAAGTATCTTTTTTATTTTCCTCTCTGTTCGGACGGTTTACTTCAGGCGGCTTTACAATCTTTCTCGGCTTGACTTCTTTCTTCGGTTCGTTTACTTCAGGCTGATTTTCTCCCGGGGGAGGAACTTTCGGCTTGTTCGGATCTTCTACATCTTCAAGTTTTATTTTCGGATCGGGAAGATCCTGAATTACTATCAGTCTCGATCTTTCTTCGGGTGTAAGGTCTTTTGCTTTTTTACTGAAATTGTAGTAAACAATCCCCGCAGCTATAAGATGTATCACAACTGCCGCAATAATTCCGATAGTCGTATTTCTCTGAATTAATTTTCTGAGCGCATCAAACGGATTCTTGTATCCTTCCTCCGGTATCAGCATTCCGTCTGCATAATCAAACGCAGGATAAGTCGGCGGCTGTATCAGATCCACAACTTCCGGATTCGGAATGAGCTTTACATTTCCTTCTTCATCTTTAAGTGTGATTTCACGTTTTTCCGTATCAATTTCAATGGTAATGTCTACTGTCTGTATCTCTTTTTCTGAAACAGGATGCAGATAAATTCTATTTGCCTGTGTCTCTGCCGAAGTTCTTTTCTCACGGGAAATGGATTCGATCCTGATTCCCTGTTTCGTCTCGATTCTTACTTTTAATAAATTTTCATTAATCAGATTAATCTGATAATTACTCTTTTCCGGTATTGTATCTTCCTTTTCTTTTAAACTTTCAGGTATCTGATTCTGCATTTCAGATTCAGATATTCCGGATTTTATTTTTAATTCAGTTTCTTCTGTCTGTATATCACCGGCTTTGACTGCTTCATCTTCAGATTCATCAATAGATATCAAAACTTCTATTTCCTGTAAAATTCCGTCAGTTCTTGGATAAAGATATATTTCATTATCCTGCGTTTCGGCTGAGGTATTCCTGTTTCTGACGCAAGAATTTATTTTCACTCCGCGGCTGGTTGTAACATTAACCTTAAGCAGATTCTGATTGATTAAACTTATCTGATAATTGCTGTCTTTCGGAAGTGATTTTTTTAGAGGTTCTGCAGTGAATTTTTCTTTTTCTTCTGTTAACAGGGGTATTGCGGCTGAAACAGTTTCTTCCGGTATTTCTGTTGCTGAAACTTCTTTATCCTGAACCTGTGGTTTTTCTGTTTCAGAATCTTCAGATTTATTACTTGTTTCCTGATTTTCCTGTCCGGGAATTATTGATTCCTCTTTTTTACCGGAATTATAGGGATTATCAGCAGATTTTTCATCTTTTCCCTGATTATTCAGCGGCGCTTCTCCGTCTGACGGAGTCATATCATCGGAATTTTTAATATTATCTGACATTTTTTGATTTCAAATCTAATTTAGAAAACTTAATTATAACAATAAATTCAATTAACTGTAAAATCTGTGTATTCCTTATATATTTATTTTGTTCATGAAAACTATTCTGTAAAACTTATTTCAGTTCGTTTCGTTCCAAAAATTTCATTTCCTTATTAGAAAAATGCTTTGATTTCACCTCTGCCGGAATTAATGACTCTTCTGTTTCCTTCAACTCTTCCGTCATAATTCACTGTTGCCTGTATATTTTTGCTGATGTTGAAATCAAACAGTGCGCGCCACAGAAAATTCTTTCCGCTTGACTTCCCGCTTGTAAGCTCATAAGGATAACTTATTCCGGAATTGCTTAATCTGACTTCCGCTCTTTCAAGTTCAAATCTTAACCTTCCCGTAAGCGCAAAGGAATAAGAAAATCTGAATATCTGCTGATTAATGTCTGCCAGTGTCGGAACTGCAGGATATTTATCCGTCGCCTGGCTGAAAATCAGCTGAAACCCGCTTTCGATTTCCGGCAAAGGCCTGTAAGAAAAATCAGTCGTCACTCCGTCATAATAAATATTCCTGTTCCTTACTGAATTCAGCGGTGCTTCGTTTCTGTCTGTTCTGTTCTGATATTCTACAATCGTCGTAAAATCAGATGTCAGACCTGCTTTTAATCTTACAAACTTCTGTATTGAAAAGAATCTCTCGTTTCCGCTTACAAACTGATTGTAAATTTTCTGCTCTATGTATCTCAGCTTCAGGGAATATGATGGATTGAATTCAAAAAAGTTAATATCCTGCTGAAACTGCTGAGAACCGAATAATGTGTTTGAATCATTCTGAAACGAACTGAAGTTGAGAAAGTAAATATTATTCGTATTCGGATCCTTAGAATTTTCCTCTGTTCTGACATATGTCTCCGCCGATGTATTGCGGTATAAATCGGGCAGAAAACCGCTTCCGCTCACATTAAAAAATCTTTCCGGCTTAAGTATTAATCTGATTGATGTATTAAGTCCTGTCACGGGATAAAGCTGTGAAGTTTCCCTGAAGATTCTGATATAGTTTCCGTCATTAAATGTTGTCAGCTGAAACTCATTCTCGTCCTGAAGACCGTTTCCGTTGAGATCGCCGAGATATATGTAATTTCCTTCGCCCGTTCTCACTGGAATAAAAACTTTTTCTTTCTTTGCAAGACGCTCGCTCGTAATGTTGTAATTCCAGTCTGTCATAAATGCGCTGTTAAGAGGGTCAAGCCGCGTCTGCCAGTTTACAAGCAGTGTCTTGCTGTTTGTATTGTTTTCCGATATGAATTCTTCGGAATATTTTTTATCTCTGAAAGTAACGTCAAAATATGTCGTCAGCCATGTAATGCCGCTGTATCCGATTCCGTAAATCTGAGTGAATGCATTGCTCTCGTTTATCATTACTCCGTTAACAGGAAGATTGTCGCTTCTGTATCCGAACTCCGTGTAAAAATTTATATTGTTAAAATTGTTCAGTATGAGTTTAGGAAAAATTTCATTATAGGAAAAGCTTCCGTTAAGAAGCGAATCAATTCCGCTGCCGGAATATAAATTCTGCCGGTCCTCCATTCTGTATCCGAGCTTAATTTCAATGTTTGTATTGTCAAAAGAATCACCTCCGAAAAATTTTTTGAAACCTGCTTCGGCATTCTGTCTTAACCAGCTGCTGTTTGTATTCACATAGGAATTGTCCGTATTTATAATCTCGATTCTGTACTGTGCTTCCGGATATCCGGGAATGTTTTTCTTAAAGGATACATCCGCCGAAGTCCTGAGCGCATTAAAACTGTCGCCTCTTTCCAGATGACCGAACATTGCGCTTATGTTGAAATTATCCGACGGTATTATACTCAATGCAGCTTCCTGAAGATTTTCCGTGAGCTTGTTTGTATCCTGAATGTCATAAAGTCTGTAAAATTCGACAGGGTTGTATCTTTCAAGCGGTACATAAATCCTGTTGACAAGTTTTTCCCTGATTGTAAAATTCAGGGATTTAAGTTTTAAACCGAAAACGCTGAAGTTGCTTTTATTCAGCGCAGCGCTGCCGAGAAATGCCACTCCTCCGTTGTTATTGTCTTCCTGACTTGAAAATTTGTTTGCATCGTAAAGTGAAACCGCCGACTCCACATTGAATGTAAATTCCTTCTTCGACGAAGATTCGTAGTTGATGTTTACGTCTGCAACCTGATAAGATGTCGGCACGGGGATAAACACAACCGTGTCATATACTCCGAGCCCGGGTCCGGCAAAATTATACTGAAAAGAACTCTGCTGCACATAGCTTCCGTTATTCTGACCTACAAATGAAAATATTACCTGATATACTGCATTCGAATCACCGGGAAGGTATTTATAATAAGTAATATTTTCGGATCCTATCAATGTGTCTGCTTTTGCATAAAGTCCCAGTCCCGTGCCTGTTGCAGTGTCGGTTCCGACATATACAACTCCAGACTTTACAGCATTAAATCTGTTGTCTCCCGCATTTGCAAGAATGGACTTGTCCTCAGGTGAAAGCGTAAAATCCACAGTCTTGTCTTCGTCGTCATTCTGATTCACGTATGTGACTCCGAGATTCATCCTGTTGTTAAAAAGCTTTAACTGATTTGCTCCCGTGAAAATAGTTCTCGAATATTTTCTGTCAGTGTATTCAAAATCCACCTGAACTCTGGAATTGCTGGTGATTAATAATTTATTTGTGAATGTAATTGATCCTATTCCGTAATCAATAGTATAATCGGACTGCTCTCCGCGTATCAGCAGATTTCCGTCAAGATAAACTTTTTCTGTCCCCGATAAAACAAGTATGTTGATTTCATTGTCTCTTCCGACAAGATAATAAGGTCCCTGTATGTTATCCTGTCCGTTAAAAGCATTGGTATTGAACTTTCCCGTCTGCACAGCTCCGCTTATAAAAACATTTCCGGCTCCGTAATCCGTATAAATCTGCCCTCCCTGTATCTTTCTTTTAAAATTGGTGAATTCCGTATTGATAATATCAACATTTATATCGCCGATTGTACCGGTGAAACTTTTGTTTTTCAGTTCTATAAATACCTTGTCAAGATCCTGAAGTTTTTCAGTGTTGCCTTCAGGCTGAATAGGCGAGTTTTCATCAGTCAGAGCTGCATTTATTTCCAGATCTCCGGAAAGTTTTCCGTTCAGCTGAAGCCGGAATCCCGAATTTACGGACAGGTCCTGATTAGAGCCGACGGTGATTCCCCTGAATAAGCTTCCCGATTTCTCAAGATCAGTGCCTTCAAAAATACTTCCTATGAAATCTTTGTTCTGTGTTGCAATCTGTACAGTATCACCCGTGATTGTGTCCCTTTCCAGAATTATGTTAAAATTGGAATACTCTTCTTTTAAAGCATATGGAAATACGTCATAATCTATTTTTAAATTATAAATCTGAAATGTATCAAGATTGTATTTCAGAAAGAGATCCCTGTCAAGCGTAATTATTCCTTTTCTGTAATCTGTCTTATAATCCGCAACCGGAATAAGGATTTTATTCTGAAGCGTAAGTATATCCGTGAACTGAATAAGAAATTCGTCCCCGAGGTTTATCAAAGTATCTCTGAATGCAATCTTTGCAATAAACGTCTTATAATTGGGATTTTCCTGCTGTGAATACAGAGACTGTGAAATTAATACAACCGAAACCAGTAATAAGATTTTTTTATGTATCATTACTCTTTATTGTCCTGCATTATCCTGAATGTCCTTAAAGATTAAAATTAAATATTTTATTCTTTAATTCTTAGTGACTTCCTCAAAGAAGGCCTGATTAAAAATTAAAATGCCGAATTTTAAAAAGTAGATTTTTTTCTGAACCGGTTTTTATTTTTTTGCGGAAATTATATTTTAAATATTTCTGATGACCTTTCGTCAATCATTTTCAGATCAGTAAATTCCGGTTTCTCCCGTAATGCTTTCGCCGGAAGAACTGCCTTTGTCTGTTTTTCTGATCATAATGCTTACTGTTTTCTTCCTTATCCCGTCTTCATCATATTCTATTTCAACCGGAATGTCATAAACAAGTTTTACTTTTGAATTCGGAGACGAAGTGTTTTTTGAATGTATAAAACTTAATTCGCCTGTAAGGGATTTCTTTATCTGTCCCAGATCACCGGATGTGTAATTTGACACCGTATACGACGAAATTCCGCTGAGACAAAGATCCTGCTCTTCTGCATTATCTATCACAAGTGTAAAGCATTTTTTCCTCATGAGCAAATATACAAATGCAAGTATCAGTAGTATTACAAGTGCTATCAGTCCTATCAGCACAAACAGCCTCCACGGACCGTATTTCATTCTGATTTCCAGAGGTATTTTTGTTACTATTTTTTTGTCCTTTAATACCGGCTGAAATATTTCCGGAACGGACTGTAGAGCAAAAAGCTCGCGGAAATTGTTGACGTAATTCTGATCAAGAAGTATATCAACATCGCTTACATCTAATACAAGATCACCTCCGATTGAAAAGTCTTCCTTGAAAATTGTATTAAATGAAAAATTCGGCGTTATCTCCGGGAGATTGAAAATCACCGAAAACCCCGTTACTTCTCCTTCGGGAGAAACATTGCTGACAGTAGAAGGAGATATTGTCTGGGTACCGAGTGACTTGACCGAGTAATCCGAAGAACTGAACTTTTCCAGACCTACATGAAGCTTGGCGCTTTTTATAATATACGGATAGAGATTTGACTTAAGAGAAAGATCGTTGAAAGTTTCGTTAACCTTTTCACCTTCTTCAAACCCGAATCCTCTCAGCGTGGAACCGTCATAAAATAATTTTCCTTCAGTGATTCTGCTCTGGGTAACCTTTGGTTTCAGAACTATAGTTCCGATGTCAAGTGGTTTAAGCGTTATAGCCTTGTTCTTTATTCCGGCTCCTCTTAAAACCCCGTCATAATATTCAAGTTCCTTCTGCGACAGATTGTTTTTTGAATAAACTATTCCGTAAGCAACATATCCTTTCGTTGTATCGCTTCCTTCCACAAGTACTTCGGGAAAAGGAAACAGGAGTATTTTCTGAATCCTGCCGTCGGATCTCAGCTTCTTATAAAATTCAAGAGTATTCAGATATGATGAATCTCCTGTTCCGGTGTTGTCGTTTATGTTGTCAGTTATCAGCCAGATAATTCCGGTACTTCCTTTTATCGCCGAAATACCCTTGTCGAGCGCTTCGATAAGATCCGTTGTTCCGGTAAGATTATCCTTTCCCGTCGTCAGAGTGAATTTGCTCATCAGATCATCCATTATCATTCCGGAAGATTCACCGCTGAAGAGTACTTTCGGCGATACAATGCCTCTGCCCGGATCAGTCTTCGTGAACAGCATCACATCGGCTTTATCATCTTTCTTTACGGAATTTTTTATCAGAGCTTTGCAGAATGTTTTGAATGTACTCTGCGGCTGTATATAAAACGGAAGCATGCTTCCCGAATTGTCAAATAAAAATACAAACTGATTTTCCGTATCTGCGAATATGTTTACGGAGGTAAGCAGCAATGCCGCAATGATTATTTTTTTCATGTTAATTGGAATTTAAGACCTGATCACCTGTGTTGCCGATCCGGTAAAGGTTCAGCCGGTTAAATCAAATATGTATGTTTAATTTATCGTTCGTATATACTTCAAATATTCCGTTTCCCGTAAGGATAAAGATTTCATTTCCTGAAATCAGCGCTGAAATAATTTCCGTGGTTTCTCCTTTTTCCGGGGAAGAAATTACGTATGCCTCCGCTTCCTGAAATCTGTTCAGATTGCAGAAAATAATTTTGTTTTTTTGCGAAAGGACTATTATATTTCTGCTGATGCACTCAATCCTGTTTTCATATTCATCATCCGAGTTGTAAATGTTCAGCCCGCTTGTCTTGTAAAACTTCCAGCCGTCTAGAGTTCCCGTAAAAAGGTTGTCGTCAAAACCTCCGGCTGAATTTATATAATCCGCTTTTATTCCGGAATATTTCGGATTGTATGCCGCCGACGGAAGATCAATATAATAAATTTCATTAAAATGAGTTGTAATAAAAAGTCTGTAGTTAAGATAAAACAATATTGAATTTTCATCCGTCCTGATTTCGTTTGTCCTGTCAACAGGAAATGATTCGCCGGTCATTGTGTCAAAGTCATAAACAAAAATTTCCTTATCATAAAGAAAATAAGCGCTGCTGCCGGCTATGCAGATCTTATCGGAGATGAAATCCTTTACATGAATATCAGTCTCCTGCCTGTCGGAAGTATCCGTTACGCTTACCGTCTTCAGCAGTGCTGTTTTTCTGTCCGGACTGTATTCGGTAAATACAATTTTATCGTTATATCTGTTCAGACTGCTCCAGATATAAAAACCGTTTCGGGATTCGTAAATTTCTTTTTGGTTAATATCTTCACTGCTGATCTCTCTGATTTTCTGAAGCGAATTAATGAAAATCCTGTTTTCATAAACCAGCCCGGTCTTTTCAAACGATTCGCCTTCAAATAGTATATCCCTGACCGGTTTTCCGGAAAATCTGTCTATAAAATATACTCTTCCTTTTCCTGAAGATAATATTATGTGCCTGTTGTTTTCAAGTATTGAATTGAAAAATGTGTCTTTCAGATTAATACTGAATTTTTTTCTGAATCCGTTTTCAATTCCCTCCGGAAAAACAATTCCGCTTTCAACAAAATTGTTTAAATGTTTATTTCCCCTGAATCCGCAGTTGAACATTGTCTTTAATATAATTTCTTCTGCGGTTTCCGTTATTTCGGCGTTTACAGGTTCCTTCTCCTCCGGTTTTTCGTCGTCAAAGTCGATAACAATCCTGCCGGCTGAATTCTTCTTTTCATCATCCGGTTTCTCGTCACCGAAATCTATTACTATTTTCTCACTCATTTTCTTTGTCAGATAAAATAATTTTCCCGTCTGTTAATTTCGCTTTTCCTCTGCTTGCTCTTTCAAGCCTGTCGTTAATCGCCGTCCCGAGCCCTTCATCCGGAATCTTTTCTCCGATAATTTTTTCATATCCGCCTTCATCAAGTTTCCTTAACTCAGAATAAAGATTTACTGCAATTTCCTCCGGGCTTCCGTATCCTGAAAAATCAAGTATTCCCGTTTTGTCCGGAATGTATTTGATCAGTTTGTCCAAATTTTCCGTTAAATATAATGGCGTTTCCGGTGCATAATGGCTTTTAATTAATCCGGGTGAAATAATTCTACCGGAATAGTCTGAAGTTTTTTTTCCCGTAACTGATTCAATATCCTCTTTTGTAATAAATCCGTGTCTCAGAATTTTTATTTCATCTTCCGTAAACGCAATCACCGTCGATTCTATCCCGACTTCACACCTCCCGCCGTCAAGTATGAAACTGATTTTTCCGTTAAGCTCTTTTATAACTTCTTCCGCTGAAGTCGGGGAAATCATTCCCGATCTGTTTGCGGAGGGAGCGCAGACAGGAACCCCGGATAATCTTATTACTTCCCTGAACATATTATGAGACGGAATTCTCAGTCCGACTGTATCGTTGCCTGCAGTTGCAATGTCCGGAATAATATTTTTTTTCTTAACAATAAACGTAATTGGTCCGGGAGAAAACTTTTCCGCAAGCCGGTAAACATCTTCGGGAATTCCAGTTCCGTATCTTTCAAACCAGTCCGTATCATAAACATGGACTATCAGCGGATTGAATCTCGGTCTTTCCTTCGCTTCAAATATTTTAACTACTGCATTTTCATTCAGCG
Organism: Ignavibacteria bacterium; assembly: GCA_016788375.1. Lineage (GTDB taxonomy): Bacteria > Bacteroidota > Ignavibacteria > Tepidaquicellales > Tepidaquicellaceae > JAEUSI01. Next base: position 20,214 of record JAEUSI010000047.1, read on the forward strand.
CGTCTGCTCCGAGTCCGTAAACTGTTTCAGTCGGTAACGCGACAGTATTTCCTGATTTTATTTCAGATACGGCAGTGTCAATATCCTTCGTAATCTTTGTAATTTTAGTCATCTTAACTGAACCGTGTTTCCGGCATAAACAATCTCTTCAAGTCTTCTGATTCTGTCTCTCAATACGTATCCTCTGTAAATAAGATGAAAAATCACTGCGCACATAAGCACAAAAAACGCCGTAAAAATAAAACTGATCCGGATTACAGTGTTGAATAATTCCACCATCGGCTTATAAATTGAGTTTTCAAGCATTTCGGATTTTTGTCTGGCGTATTTGTTTTCGTCGATTTTATCGGTTGAAAAAAAATTCTTTATCTTTTCAATCTGTAGCTCTATCTGCTTTGACTGGTATATAAGATCATCAATTTTATTGTCAACGCTTTGAACGTAACTCTTCTTGAATCCCGTATAGTCCAGCATTTTTTCCGACACAGACGTAAAAAAAGGTTTTGTAAGATTCGATCCGAGCAAGGCAAACATAAATAAAATGCCGCTTGCTGCATAGAGTAAAATGTATGTGAATTTCATTTTTCAAAATAGCTTTTATCTTAAAAAAATAATATGTGATAAGTCAGTCATTATACTTTCTGACATCATGATTTCCACTTCAATAAAAAGCCTTATTGTATATATTGATTCAGCGTTTAATCATTTATTATGGCAAAAGTAAAAACAAAATATGTCTGTCAGAACTGCGGATACTCGTCTCTCAGATGGAGCGGTAAATGTCCCGACTGCGATACATGGAGTTCGATGACGGAAGAAATCATCAGTACCGGTAAGAAAAAATTTTCCGGAAACTCTTCAATAAAAGTAAACGACGGAACATACAATCTTATTTCCGAAATTTCATCTGTGAATGATTCACGCATTAAAACAGGTATATCCGAACTTGACAGAGTTCTCGGGGGCGGGATTGTTGCCGGCTCGGTTATTTTAATCGGCGGTGATCCGGGAATCGGAAAATCAACTCTAATGCTTCAGCTTGCCGAAAAAGTTAAGGATAAAAAAATACTCTATGTAAGCGGCGAGGAATCAGCTTCTCAGATTAAGCTCCGGGCGGAAAGGCTGAATTTTCATCTCAAAAATTTTTATGTCTTATCCGAAACAAGTCTTGATATCATTCAGGCTGTTGCCGAAAGAGAAAATCCGGATTTAATAGTCGTGGATTCGATTCAGACTGTTTATCGTCCTGAGATTGAGAGTGCGGCGGGAACGGTTTCACAGCTCCGCGAAAGCACAGCGCTTCTTATGTTTATTGCCAAGAAAAGCAGTATTCCTGTTTTTATCGTAGGTCACATTACAAAAGAAGGAATGATAGCAGGTCCGAAAGTGCTCGAACATATGGTCGATGTCGTACTGCAGTTCGAAGGTGAAAGAACTCATTCCTACAGAATTCTGCGGGGGATAAAAAACCGTTTCGGATCAACGAATGAAATCGGAATTTTTGAAATGACGGAGGAAGGTTTAAAGGAAGTCTTGAATCCAAGCGAAGTTTTCCTTTCACAGAGAAACTACGGCTCATCGGGATGCGTAATTTCTGCATCGCTGGAAGGAACAAGACCGGTGCTGATTGAAGTTCAGGCGCTCGTATCCTCAACAAGCTACGGATTTCCCCAGAGAACTTCGATGGGATTTGATTACAAGAAACTTAATATCATAATTGCCGTCATAGAAAAAAAGCTGGGTCTGTTTCTGGATAAAAATGACGTGTTCATAAATATTGCCGGCGGAATTAAAATTGACGAGCCTGCCATTGACCTGGCTGTCGCTATGAGCATTTACTCTTCTTACAGGGATATTCCTGTTGATTCTGATACTGTTATTCTCGGTGAACTCGGATTGTCAGGCGAAGTCAGGACAATTTCATATATTGACAAAAGAATCACGGAAGCCGCAAAACTCGGATTTAAAAAAATTATTATTCCTAAAGGCAATCTAAAAAATCTGAATTTAGACAAATACAAATCCGAAATTACCGGTGTTGAAAAGATTAAGGATGCGGTTGAAAAACTGATTTGAATTTAATTGCGGAACAAAAATTATACGTTGCTATCTGATTATTATCTGTCCGCCAATATCAAGAATTTTCACTTTCTCCGAATAGTTTTTATTGTTTCTGATCATATCCATAAGAACATATTTGGGTTTCATCGGATCCGAAAGTTCTGCAATTGTTCCGTAATGAATCGGAATCATCATTGCCGCTTTTGAATCGTCAAGAATTTTCAGCGCGCCCTTGGGATAAACATGCCTGTTTTTCTTGTCAACTTTTTCGCAGTCCTTGCATGGACCGATCGGAATGAATTCAACATCAATATTGTAATTCTCGCCGAGATATTTGTAAAAATTTTCATCGTAGGCAGTATCTCCGGCAAAATACACAGTCATTCCGTTGTATTCTATAATGAATCCGCAGTAAGCGTCAAATCCCCAGAAGAGTCCGTCAAATCCATATCTTCCGCCCCAGTGATATGCAGCAACAGTCGTGATTTTAATTCCGTTTACAGTTTTTGTTTCGCCTTTATAAATTTTATTCTGTCTGTCAGGACGTTTAAACGGCATTAGTTTAAAATTCATATCTGGAATAAAATCTTCAA
>JAEUSI010000048.1 GCA_016788375.1 Ignavibacteria bacterium
AAGTATCAGCATAATATTGTCTCAGTCACAGATTCATGATGAATTATTTTTAAAAGATAAAAATGTCATTATACTTGACGTACTGAGAGCTACAACTACTATATCGGTTGCTCTGACAAACGGGGCAAAAGAAATCATACCCACAGAAAATATTTCTACAGCCGTAAGAGTTGCAAAAGGTTCAAAAAATTCCCTTCTGTGCGGAGAAAGAAACGGAAAGATTGTTGACGGTTTTAATCTCGGAAATTCCCCGCTTGAATATACACCGGAAGCTGTAAAGGACAAATCTCTGATATTCAGCACTACAAACGGAACTGTTTCGATTATAAAATCAAGATTTGCAAAATTATGCCTTCTCTGCAGTTTTGTAAATATGAGTTCGATTGTGGATTTTGTTAATTCCATAGATGAGGATTTTACGATAATATGTTCGGGAAAACTGAACGAATTCTGTCTTGAAGACGCCGTATGCGCAGGAATGCTTCTGAGCAAGCTGAATTCAGGCAGAAATATTGAAATGAAGGATTCGGAAGTTGCATCTCTTAATCTTAGCAATGATCTTGCAATGATTATGAATGTACCTTCACAGGATAAAATTCTGAAAATGTTTTATTTATCCGAGCACGGGAAATATCTTTCATCGCTGGGATTTGACACAGATCTTGAGCTTTGTTCAAAAATAGATTCATATCCTTCTATACCGATGTTTAAAAACGGAGTAGTAAAACTGAAAGAACAGTTCGAAGGTGAATCAGATCAGAGATCAAAAATGAAACGTGTAAACATCAGCAACAAGAGGGAAGAAGGCAAACAAAAAGTGAGCGAATCATAATTTGCCAAACAATTTTTTATTATGAAAAAAAGCAAACAGCCGCGCTTTAATAAAAAAGTTGAATCTTCTGTTACTTCAAAAAGAAAAAGAAACTCCGTCAATGAGGATTATGAATTTTCTGCAGAGTTAAAGAAGCAGACTCTCGGTTTTTTGATGCTTGTATTCGGTATACTGCTCGGGCTGGCTGTATTTACATATTCAGACAAAGATCAGGCAACTCTTGAAAAACTGCGTTTTCTTGACATATTCAGGAAAGAATCATATTCAAAAGTTTATACAACCGTAAACTGGCTCGGAATAGCCGGAGCATACACATCTGATTTTTTTGTAAACAGCCTTTTCGGATATTTCTCGGCTGCGCTTGCAATTATTTTATCATTATTCGGTTTTACGCTTCTCAGAAAGAAACCTCTTTCCGGAATAATGCAGTTCAGCGTTTATTTCATTTTACTGATGACTGTACTGGCCTCTGCTTCAGGTTTACTTAAAATATTTTTCGGACCGGAATCTGTCTCTCCCCATTTCAGCGGGACTACCGGGGATTTTTTCTCAAATATTTTTTATCAGACTTTCGGAAGTGTCGGCGCATCTGTGTTTTTTGCCGTTGCCGCCCTTGTACTGTCATTACTCTTAATTGACGGAAATATCATAAAATCTTTTGCAAGATTTAAGATCTTTACTGAAAAGGTGAGCGAAAATTTCCGCAGGGAAAAAGAAGAGCTTGCTACTTTAAAAGATCAGAATGTTCAGGTAAATCCGGATTCTGAAATTGAAGAAGCTCTCAGGAAAGAGCGCGAAAGAATTTTAAGGAAAAAATATACAAAGCAGACTGAGCAGGACATTCTTCAAAAACCCGAAGATGACGGACTTATTAAAGAAACAGAAATTAACAGACCGAAGCAGGAAGATATTTCTCCGATAGTAATCAAAGAAAAAAAGAAGAGGGAATCCTCGCCGGAACCCGAGCTGATAAAGGATATTCCGTTAAAAACTGATGTAAATGAAATTGACGTTAATCCCGAAAATTCAAATGAAGTCGAAAAACTTCAAAGCAATAAAGAGGAAGATTTTATAGAAGAAAAACTTGAGAATTATAAGTTTCCAAATCCGGAAATTCTGATTGAGCCTACAAAGGAAGAGTTTGATACAATATCAAACGAAGAGCTTTCGGAAAACGGCAGGCTTCTTCAGGCGAAGCTTTTAAAATTCGGAATTGAAGTTGAAAAAGTCTTTGCGACTCCGGGACCGGTTGTAACTCTTTACGAACTTGTACCGGCAGCTGACGTAAAGCTTTCAAAAATCGAATCGCTTCAGGATGACATTGCTTTGGCAATGAAGGCAAAGGGAATCAGAATGATAATTCCCATCCCGGGAAAAGGAACAGTCGGCGTCGAAATTCCGAATAAAAAAGCGCAGCTAGTACGCATCAGAAGTCTCTTAACATCACAGAAATTCGGTTCAAACAAGAACAGTCTTCCCGTTGCTTTCGGTAAAACAATTGACGGTGAAGTTTTTCTTGACGATCTTGCAAAGATGCCGCATTTGCTGATTGCAGGCGCAACCGGTTCGGGAAAAAGCGTCGGAATAAACACGATCATAGCAAGTCTTTTGTTTAAACTTCATCCTTCGGATTTAAAATTTGTAATGATTGATCCGAAAAAAATCGAACTCAGTCTTTATTCAAAGCTGAAAAAGCATTATCTGGCGACTTCAACTGACATTAACGAAAGCATAGTCACGAGTCCGGCTAATGCAGTCTCCGTCCTGAAAAGCGTCGAGAGTGAAATGGAAAACCGGTACGACAAGCTTGCAAATGCCGGCGTAAGAAATATCGATGCATACAATCTAAAATATTCCGAAGGAAAACTGAAAGACAACGACGTTATCCGTCACAAGAAAATGCCGTACATTGTCGTGATAATTGACGAGCTTGCAGATCTTATGATTACGGCAAAACGGGAAATAGAAGAGCCGATTGCAAGAATTGCACAGATGGCAAGAGCCGTCGGAATACACCTTATAGTTGCGACGCAAAGACCGTCGGTAGATGTAATCACAGGAGTAATCAAAGCAAACTTTCCGGTAAGAATCGCTTATCAGGTTGCTTCAAAAATCGATTCGAGAACAATTCTCGACATGGGAGGAGCTGATCAGCTGCTGAGAAACGGAGATATGCTTTATCTGTCATCGGCATCATCAAAACCCATCAGAATTCAGAACGCTTTCATTACAACTGACGAATGCGAAAAGATTGCGGAGTTTATAGAAGATCAGCCCGGATTCACAAAACCGTATTTGCTTCCGTCAATACTCGAAAAGAAAAGACTGTCTCAGTACGGAGAAAGTGATGACAGGGATGAATTGTTCGGAGAAGCAGCAAGACTGATTTTCAAACTTCAGCAATGCTCTACTTCAACTTTACAAAGAAGATTAAAACTCGGATATGCGCGTGCTGCCAGAATAGTTGATCAGCTTGAGGAAGCAGGCATAGTCGGTCCGAAAAACGGTTCAAATGCCAGGGAAGTTCTTGTATCAGACGAAGAAGAACTGGAAAACTATCTTTAAATTTCTTTTCTCCCGGATAATTGTTTAATAAATAATTATCTCACATAAATTTATTTTTTAAATGTCACATGTTCTGATTGCAGGCGGTACGGGAATGCTGAAAAATGTATCGCTTTATTTTGCTTCACACGGAATGAATGTATCGGTAATCGCAAGAAATCCCGGAAAGTTTGAACAACTTATTTTATCAAAAGGAATTCACGGCTATATAAATCCTTTGCGCGCAGATTACAATGATTATGAACAGCTGAAAAGAAGAATTGTGAATGCAGTCAGCATTTACGGACCAATTGAAACTGTTGTCGCATGGATACATTCCAGTGCTCCTGAAGCGCCGCATATAATTGCAGAGATTGTAAACAGTTATAATATCCCGGTGAAATATTTTCATATTCTCGGAAGCGAACATTCGGATCCGTCGGCAGTAAATGAAGATTACAAAGAAATTTTTTACCGGCTGAAGAATATATTTTACAGAAAAGTCATACTCGGTTTTATAATTGAAGACGATAAATCAAGATGGCTTACAGACACGGAAATAAGCAACGGAGTAATTGACGCTTTGAAAAAAGATGATGATGTTTTTACAGTAGGAAGGACTGAACCCTGGGAGATGAAGCCTTAGAGTTTTTTCATTCCCATTTAAACACTTTCACGGCAATGATATAAACAGCTAGCCCCCACAAAAGAAGAATCCCTATTTCCTTTCCGACTCCGAAAATATCTGCTCCTTCGAAGGATATTTTTCTCATAGCTTCATTAAGATAAGTAAGCGGAAGAGCTTTGCTTACAGGCTGAAGCCACTCGGGAAAATTTGAAACCGGAAAGAATGTTCCGGCAAGGAGAAACTGCGGCAGAGTAATCAAGTTTGCAATCGGCGGAACGGAACTTTCATTTTTTGCAATTCCCGAAACTACAAATCCGAATCCGAGAAATACGGTCAGCGCAATAACAGACAGCAGCATCATGTTAAGAAAGGTCACAAATCCGTTTACAAGCGTAAAACCGAAGAAGAGATTTCCGATAACGATAATTATCACTGCGCTGAATATTGAAAATATAAGTCTGCTCAGGGATTCGCCTGTTAAAATGGCAGCCCTGCTGACCGGTGTGGCGAAAAATCTTTTTATTACAAGAGTCTGCCTGAGACTGATAAAGATGAATGCCGTTCCGAATACTCCGGCGCTGAGCAGTGAAAATCCCAGCTGACCCGGAAGAATAAAATCTATTGTTTTGAATTTTCTTCCTTCAACAACTTCTTCCTTCAGTTCTGTTTTTGGAATTCTGACATCTTTCATTAATTCCAGATTCTGTCTGCTGATTATTTCATTCAGCATCACCTTAAATATATTTCCTCTTTCCGGAGATGCTTTGGTGGTTTTTAAACTTACTACCGTCATTCCGTCCGGATTTTTTGAAATATTAATTACCGCGTCGATTCTGCCTTTTTCAAGTTCGGAAGATATTTCTTCATCCGGCAATGCCGTAATAAGTTTTACTGATTTAATCTGTTCAAGACTTTTGTAAACCGGATTGTTCGTGTCGGTATTCTTGTCTAAGGCGACATCTATCCTGAATCCGCTTCCGCTTATAAATCCGAATACGATTATAAATATCAGAGGAAATATCAGATTGAATACTACTGCGGAAGGATTCCTGAGCAATGCCGTAAGACTTGCCTTTGTTAAAGAAAACATTGCGCGAAGCTGACTGTAATTTTTATTCATCTCTCAATTCATGGCCGGTTAAATTTAAGAATACATCTTCGAGCGAAGCATCCTTCTGTTTTTTAATTTTCTGAAATCCGCTTTTAACAAGTTTATCTATGAGATTATCGGGAGTATCAATCGTGATAATTTTTCCGTTGTCGATTATTCCCACCCTGTCGCAGAGAATTTCAGCTTCATCCATATAATGAGTCGTAAGCATTATTGTTGTTCCTTTTCCTTTAATGCTTTTTATCAGCTCCCAGAGATTTCTTCGTGCCTGCGGGTCAAGACCCGTTGTCGGTTCATCAAGAAAAACAATTTTGGGATTATTGATTAATGTAGTGCAGATGGAAAATCTCTGTTTTTGCCCGCCGGAGAGTTCCTTGAATTTCGATTTCTTCCTGTCCTGCAGATTAACAAGCTGCAGCATTTCATCCGGATTCGCATAGACATTGTATAATCCGGCAAAGAGTTCAATCAGTTCGTTCAGATGCAGATTCGGATAATATCCTGCTGCCTGAAGCTGAACGCCGATGATTTTTTTTATTTTATTCTGATCTTTATCAACTGAATAGTTGTCAATTATTACTTCACCAGAAGTCTTTTCCCGAAGTGTTTCCATTATTTCAAGCGTGGTGGTTTTACCCGCGCCGTTTGGTCCGAGCAGTCCGAATATTTCACCTTCAAAAACATCGAAGCTGATACCTTTTACAGCTTCGAGATCATCGTATTTCTTTACAAGATTTTTTACCTGAATTATTGTTTTATCCAATTCTTTAATGAATTCAAATTGATTTTAATCAGCTGAAACACAATTCGTAATTCTTAATTCGTAATATAAAATTTATTTAACATATCCTTCCAGCCCGTGTTTTCCGCCTTCCCTGCCGAATCCGCTTTCCTTGTATCCGCCGAAAGGTGATGCCGGATTGAATTTGTTGTATGTGTTTGACCATACAACCCCGGCTCTTATTTTACTCAGAACCTTGAATATTTTAGAACCTTTGTCGGTCCATACTCCCGCCGATAAACCGTAACAGGTATTGTTTGCTTTCTCGACGGCTTCCGCCGGTGTTCTGAAAGTGAGTATTGAAAGCACAGGTCCGAATATTTCTTCGCCGGCTATGCGGTGTGACTGCGCTACATCAGTGAAAAATGTCGGCCTGAACCAGTATCCTCTGGACGGAAGTTGACACTCACTCTGATAAATCTTTGCGCCTTCATCTATTCCGGACTGTACAAGTTCCGTGATTTTATTTAACTGCATTTTCGAATTTATCGCGCCGACATCGGTATTCTTGTCAAGAGGATCACCGACTCTCAGAGATTTCAGCCTGTGTTTTAATTTTTTTATGACAATGTCTTTTATGCTTTCCTGAACAAGCAGTCTCGAACCTGCGCAGCATACATGACCCTGATTAAAATAAATTCCGTTGATAATTCCTTCAATTGCGGCATCTACCGGTGCATCTTCAAAAATAATATTTGCAGCTTTGCCGCCGAGTTCAAGCGTGAGTTTTTTATCTGTACCTGCAGTCTGTCTCATGATTATTTTTCCGACTTCAGTCGAACCCGTAAAAGCTATCTTTTTTGTTTTCGGATGTCTGACAATTGCAGCGCCGGTTGCTCCGTCTCCGGAAATTATATTCACCACTCCTTCCGGCAGCTCAGCTTCTTCAATTACTTCCGCAAGTTTATACAATGTCAGCGGAGTAGTCTCTGCAGATTTTATTACAACCGTATTTCCGCAGGCAAGTGCAGGCGCAATTTTCCATGCTGCCATTAACAGCGGAAAATTCCACGGGATAATTTGTCCCGCTACTCCGAGAGGAGAAACTTTTCTTCCCGGAAATGCAAGCTCAAGCTTGTCAGCCCAGCCGGCATAATAAAAGAAATGCGCTATTGCAAGAGGAACATCCACAGACTTCGATTCTTTAACAGGCTTTCCGCCGTCCATTGATTCAATTACCGCAAACTCTCTTGCCTTTTCCTGAAGGATCCTTGCAATTCGGAAAATATATTTGCTGCGTTCCTTTGCGGATATTTTACTCCAGACCTTGTCATAAGCTTTTGCTGCTGCATTGACCGCTTTATTCACGTCTTCATCAGATGCATAAGCGACTTTCGCAATCACTTCCTCATTCGAAGGATTGATTGTGTCGAAATATTTCTTCGTCTTTATCCTCTTGCCGCCAATAAATAGATCATATTCGCTTTTTAACTGTATATGTTTTGAATCTTCAACGGATTTTGAATATTCCCAGATTGACGTTTTCAGTTTACCGTGCGTTCTGTAACCGTTGCTTTTTCCGTTGGTAGAAATCTTCTGCCTTATTCCGGTCTGAGTTTTCATGTTATTATTTTTAATGAACCGGTTATACCGGTTTTATTTTGTATTATAAGTTACGTTGATAATTCTGAATCTAAAAATCTTCCTTAGCGCCTTCATCCTTCTTCTTCGCAAATTCACCGAGATCTTTTCCTTCTGTCTCTACAAACTTTCTTATCACATCAAGATTTTCCAGTATGAGTTTAGCTTTTGCCAGACCGAATGAAAACGAAAATTTGCTTTCGGGATTCAGATTCAGAATCTTGTTTCCCTTGTATTCCTGTATCTCTGCCATATAATTCTTATTAATAAATTTTAAATTGTAATCCGGAGTCTTCTGCTTTACTGATTAAAATTAAAACTTCCCGGATTTGTTATTTTTGAATAATTATCGTCGGCAATTTTTTTAATTTCTGCTTTCATGTCATTTTTATTGCTGCATGTATAATTCTTATCGAAAAATTTCCAGCCTGCATCTTCATTGTTAACTATTTTCTGCTGTACAATATATGCGGCATAATAATTTTTAACGTCGCTGTTTTCTCCGCAGGGATCAGCTTTACCCGCATATGAACTGATAAGATCAGAATAGTCTTCTTCAAACGGAACGAGTTCCTTTAACACCTTGCTTTCATCCGGATTTGTAAGCGTATGTAATTTGCCTTTATCATATTTCAAAACATAGGAATACTTAGCTTCCATTGCCGGCGGACCTAATCTCATATTTGATACAATAACAGGGGTTTTGTCAACTCCGGTTATGATCTCGGCATTATGAACTTTATACAACGGCTGAATGCTTTTTGTAAAATCAAAAATCAGATACATATTATAATCGCTTCTTGTCTCACCGGTTTCAAGTTCTATAATGTATTCATTTATACCGTCGTTATTCAGGTCTGCAAGCGAATCCCAGTTGTATCCTGAGTGAAATCCCGAAGCCGTAAAAGAATTGGTGCTGTTCCCTTCTTCCTGAACAACGATGTTTCCCGAATAAAACACGGAATCATTCCATTCGAGGCTGATTTTGTAATTACCGGCTGTAAGATCTTTGGAAACAATCTGTGCATAACCGCCGGTAAAGCCTGCACAAAAAATAATTACAGCAATTAATTGTCTTATCATTTTTTGTAATTTTTTAGTTAATGATTTTTTTGAAATATATAATTTTCATAATTCATAAGATTATTGTAGTTTACGCTGACTATTTTCTTCAATTCAGTTCTCACCCTTTTTTTATCTTTGCATTTATAATTCCTGTCAAAAAAACTCCAGCCTTTTTTTTCCTCGCCGAGAATTTTTTTCTGTGTAATATATGCTTCATAGTAAACCTGAACCTGGCTTTCTCCGGAACATTCACCCGTTTCTTTCACATACTCTGTCATAATTTCCTTAATGTTTTCTTCCGTGAAATCAAGCTCTTTCCTTAACAGCCTGTTCCCTGCAGCAGATTCGGGTATGAGTCTGCCGTTTTCATACTTCAGCGAAAAAGAATAACCCGCTCCGAGATAATTCGGACTCAGCCTTATTTCCGAAATTATCTTCGGCATTTCATCCGGAATATACACAAGAGCAGCGTTATGTACTTCGGAAGCAGATGCCGTTTCATCCGAAAAATCAAAAATCAGAAGCATATTGTAATCATACATTGTTGCTCCTGTTCCGAGATCAAGTATAATTTCTGTGTGACCGTTATTATCAAGATCCATAAGTGTGTCGCTTTTATAATCCGTAAAAAATCCCTCCGCTTCGAAAAGCTGTTTACTGATTTTCAGATTATACACCGTCACTTTTCCCGTAAAAAATTCGCTTTCGGTATTTTCCAGTCTTACAAGGTAATCTCCCGATACAATGTCTTTTTCGAATTTTGCTTTTTCAGGTTGTGCGCATAAAACGCAATGAAAACCAAGAATGTACAGAACGGCAATTAGAATATTCTGCTGCATCAGTCGAGAGAAAAATAATCCGAAGACTGATAATAACCCGTTTTTTGTTTTTCAATCTGCATCAGAATATCATTCAGAACGGAACTCGCGCCGAGTCTGTATAAATCCGGCGTCAGCCACTCGTCTCCCAATGTTTCTTTTAAGAGCACCAGATACGCTATTGCATCCTTAGCAGTTTTAATTCCTCCGGCAGGTTTCATTCCGGTTCTGATTCCGGTCTCATCGTAATAATCCCTGATTGCTTCCAGCATTACAAGCGTTACCGGCAGAGTCGCCGCCGGCTGAACCTTGCCTGTTGATGTCTTTATAAAATCACCTCCTGCCATCATTCCGATAAAACTTGCTTTTCTTACATTGTCAAATGTTTCAAGCTCACCGGTTTCAAGTATTACTTTCAGATGCACATCGTGTTTAATTCCGTGCTTATCCGAATAAATTTTTGCAGACTCTGTGCATGTATTTTTTATTTCCTTTATTTCATCAAATACATAATCATAATCTCCCGATAAAAACTCTCCTCTGGAAATCACCATGTCAATTTCATCGGCTCCGTCGGCAATACATCTCTTCACATCTTCAATTTTTAATTTAAGCGGATACTGTCCGGAAGGAAATGCAGTCGCCACCGATGCAATATGAACTCCCGAATTTCCGACAGCTTCTTTTGCGGTTTTTATCATATTTGGGTAAACACATACCGCACCGACGTGCGGAATCGAATCATCGCCCGGTTTAGGGTGAATTGCTTTCTGGCACATTGCGTGAACTTTTCCCGCCGAATCCTTTCCTTCAAGCGTTGTCAGATCAATCATCGATATCGCGGTTCTCAGAGCAAAAAGTTTGCTTTCAGTCTTAATACTTCTCGAAGCAAGCGAAGAAGCTCTTTCCTTTGCACCGATCTCATCTACCGAAAGGCTGAAATTATTCAGATAAGATTTTATACTGCTCATGATTAGATTTAATTTCCCGGAATAATATACCGGTGAAAAATAATGTTTTTCCGGTTTTACTTAAAGTTAGTTAATGAAATATTTAAAACTTTTTTATCCTGCCGATAATTTTTTTTATATTCTCTTCCATTTCATCTTCAGTAAGTTCTGTTTCAGTTTTTATTCCGGTTTCTTTGCCGGAAGTTTTTCCTGAATCCTCTTCATTATCCGACGTGATAATTTCGGTTACACGTAAATTATTTTCGGTTCCGGAAGAAGCCGTTTCATCTGTTTCTGCGGCTGTTTCATCCGGCATGTTTTCATCAGCCTGAATTTCCTCTTCAGTGTTTTCCTTAACTGTTATTAATGATCCTGATTCTCCGGATGAAGGTGTTTCTGTAACTCCCTTATCCGTTTCATTTCCGACGACATCAAATGATACTTTGAATTCCTTGACTGCTTCCGGTTTTTCCCAGTTATATACATTCACTGCAAGCGGAGGAAGCGTGACTCTGACAGAATAAGGAAAATCAAATCCGGGAATATCTTCGGAATAAACTCCTCCCAGATTTCCAGTTCCGCTGCCGCCGAACTCTTCAGCATTGCTGTTAAATATTTCCTGATAAAATCCCTGTCTCGGAACTCCGAACTTATAATTTTCCCTTTGAACAGGAGTCATATTAAATGTAAACAAAAGCATACGGGATTTATCTGAGTTGTATCTTACAAAAGCTATGACGCTGTTGTCCGAATCCGAAAAATCAATCCACTGAAATCCCCTGCTTTCAAAATCCACTTCATAAAAAGGGGTATGTTCTCTGTATAATTTTCCCAGCTCTTTGAAATAATAATGAAATTTTTTATTTAATTCATAATCAAGAACTTCCCATGTTAAAGAAACTTCCGAATTCCATTCCTGATACTGCGCAATATCATTCCCCATAAAATTCAGCTTCTTTCCCGGATGTGCAAACATCAGGCCGAAAAGAAGCCGGGCGTTGGCAAATTTATGCCGGATGTCTCCCGGCATTTTCTCAATTACGGATTTTTTCAGATGAACGACCTCATCATGCGAAACAGGCAGCAGAAACTTTTCGCTGAATGCATACCATATTGTAAATGTCAGTTTTCCGTGATGAAATTTTCTGAATACAGGATCCATGGAAAAATATGCAAGTATATCATGCATCCACCCCATATTCCACTTCAGGTCAAAACCAAGACCTCCGAGATGAACTGGTGCCGTAACACCGGGCCAGGTTGAAGATTCTTCTGCTATCATCAGTATACCTTTGTGTTTCCTGTGAACGATGCTGTTGAGTTTCTTCAAAAAATCAACTGCTTCCAGATTTTCATTTCCTCCGTATATATTCGGCTGCCATTCGCCTTCATTCCGGGAATAATCAAGATAAAGCATAGAAGCAACAGCATCAACACGAAGACCGTCTATATGATATTTTTCAAACCAGAAAAGCGCATTAGAAATAAGAAAATTGCTTACTTCATTCCTGCCGTAATCAAAAACATATGTTCCCCAGTCGTTATGAAAACCTTTCATCGGATTTTCATATGCGTAAATTTCCTTTCCGTCAAACCTCCCGAGTCCGTGTTCGTCCGTAGGAAAATGAGACGGTACCCAGTCAAGTATCACACCGATATTATTCTGATGCATATAATCCACAAAATACATAAAGTCTTCCGGAGAACCGTACCTGCTTGTCGGCGCATAATAATTCACAACCTGATATCCCCATGAAATATCCAGCGGATGTTCCATCACGGGAAGAAGTTCGATGTGAGTATAGTTCATCTCCTTTACATACCCGGCAAGTTCATGCGCAAGCTGCCTGTAATTTTTATAACCCCATTCATTCCTGAAATCCGTATTGTCAAAATCTTTTTTCCAGGAACCGGGATGAACTTCGTAAACAGATATCGGTTTTTTTTTGTATGAATTGTTTATTGTGTCAAGCTTTTTTCTGTCTTTCAGCCATTGTTTGTCATTCCATTCAAACCTGTTCAGAGACTCCACCACCGAAGCGTTGTTCGGTCTTAACTCGCATCTGAATGCATAAGGATCCGACTTAAAAACAGTCTCTCCGGATTTTTGCTTTACTGCATATTTATATATATCGCCTTCCTTAATTCCGGGAATAAATAATTCCCAGTAACCGGAATGAGCAATTTTATTCATCTTATGAGATTCAGCTTTCCATTCGTTGAATTCTCCGACAACACTCACAGATTTTGCATTCGGAGCCCAGACTGTAAATTCTGCTCCCTTCTTCTTTTTAACTGTCCTGATTTTCGAACCGAGCTTTTCGTAAGATTTAAAATGATTGCCTTCTCCCAGCAGATGTAAATCAAGATCACTTAAAATGTGATTTTTAGATGAATCAGCTTTTACTTTTTCTTTAGTGTGCTTAGGTTTCTTTTTGTGTGAAGATTTGTCTTTTCCGGACATTTGAAATTTTTATTCAAAATCCGAAAAAGAAATTGAAATAGAAATTCAATTATTTTATGAAGTTAATTGAAATGTATTGAGTATTCTCCTGTTTCTGCATGCCTACTTTGATAATATCATTTTCTTTGTTTCAGAATAATTTCCGGCTTTCAGTCTGTAAAAATATATTCCGCCCGAATAAACGCTCCCGTCAAATTCAACCTGATGATTTCCTGCATTACTTATTCCGTTAACAAGTTCATGAATTTCCCTGCCTGTTACATCATATATTTTCAGGGTTACGTATTCAGTATTACTTAAACTGAAACTGATATTTGTTGTAGGATTAAATGGATTCGGATAATTCTGAAATAATTTAAAACCTGTTAAATTTTCTTCACCGGAAAAAAAGCCGGTCAGTGTCTGTGAATATTTTATTGTTACGAAATCATAATTCAGACTTCCCCCCGGACTTCTGCTGCTCCCAGTTACATATATATTTCCGTTAATATCCGCCGTAAGGGCTGTTCCTAAATCATTGAAACCAAACGTCCCGTTATAAGTCTGACTCCACATCGAATCCCCTGATGAGCTGTATTTTACCGTGATGTAATCACTGTTGCCGCCGGTAACATATACATTTCCCGAGTTGTCGTTAATTATATCTGCTCCGCCTTCAGTACCCGAAGTATCCCTGAAAGTTTTTATCCATCCGGAAGTTCCGTCAGCATTGATTTTCATTGTGGAAAAATAATACTTTGCCTGAAAATAAGTTTCACCTGTAATATAAACATTTCCCGAATTGTCAGAGCAGAGGGCTTTGGGTTCGTCATTTCCCGGTAATCCGCTTCCGAGACAATTGTATATCCTCATCCAAAGCGTGTCTCCGTCCGGCGTGATTTTTAGAACTGAATAATCGTTTGAAGTCTGAGTGCCTTTCATTCCCATAAAATACATATTTCCGGAATTGTCCGCGGAAATGCTTTTTGCGCTTCTTGAAAATTCCATCGGATAATTCTTCAGCCATTGTCTCGTTCCGTCAGATGAATACTTAATGATAAACCCGCTGCCTATGCATTTATAAACATATACATTTCCTGATTCATCGGCAAAGATATCTCCCGATATTCCGGACGATCCTTCAGGCGCTCTTGCCACCCATACCGAATCACCGTTCGAATTGTATTTAATCGTCACAAGACCGGTTGCTCCGCCGCCGAATGTATATCCGGAAACATAAATATTGTTTTCATCTGCAACTTTAATTGCTGTCGGCTGATCCATTGAAAAAACATACGCTCCGTTATATCTTCTGACCCAGACAGAATCTCCGTCCGGATTGTACTTAATTGTAATTATGTCATATGTGCCGGTCTGATTTTCCGATAATCCGGTCACAAATATATTTCCGGAATTGTCTTTATCCATGTCAATGACTTTGTCTTCAAGCCCGCCGTCAAATATCCTTACCCAGAGCTCTGTACCTCCCTGACTGTATTTGACAGTTACAAAGTCAGTAATGGTATTACTCTCAAGTGTCCCTGTCACAAAGACATTTCCCGAATAGTCTGTAACTATCCCTTTGACAATATCTGCGCTGCTGCCGGAATTCTGGTATCTCTGAATCCATTCCTGATTTACCTGAGAATAACATTCTGAAAGCGATATAAGTAATACCGGTAATATTATTCCGAAAATTCTTACAATCATTTTTTTCTTTTGTATAAAAATAATTGTATTCTTCCTGATTTCACAGCTTAATTTTACTTAAAATGTAGGTTTCCGTTTCAGTTATTTATGAGAAAAATTTTTCGGATGTGTATTTTTCACTCTTTCATAAATTTCAAATCTGACTTTAATACAACAGGAAAGTTTTCCGGATTCTTTAGTTTTCTTTATATCCGTTTTTTTTCAGTTCAGTGAGGTATTTTGTAATAAGCGCTTCATAATCATCAGTATATCCTTCTTTCTGAAGTTTCAGGAAGTCTTCTCTTAGCGCATTAAATGAACTGGGTCCGCTCAGTACTATTTCAGGCGGTGAAACTCTTACAATATTTTCACCGGATCTGGATTCACGTTTCGGCTCGAAATCCTTTTCTCTCTGAGAAAGCTGTGCATCTAGCATCCTTGAAAGTATTCTGTTCTGCTTTTCCGTGAGTTTATCGTCAAACCTGTTTTCTTCAAGTTCCTTGACTATTTCCTGCATATCTTTCTGAACCTGATCAAGGTCTCCCAGAACTTTCTCTCCGCTTCTTTCCTGTTCTTTCTTCAGTTCCTCGTTTAACTGTTCGAGAGATTTCTGAATCTGCATCTGTTCAAGACTCAGTCTCTTCATTTCATCCCTCTGCATCTGTGACATTTCATCCTGTGAATTTCCTTTTCCATTATTGCCTGTCTTTCCGTTTTCTCCCATTTTTCCTGTTTTGCCGTTAAGACCCATCTGCTGAGCGATAATCTCACCGAGTCTTGACATAAGCTGTCCCATATTGCTTTGTCCGGGAGTTTGTCCGCCTTTGCCTTTGTTTCCGTCCTTGCCCTGCTGTCCCATTTTTCCAATCATGTCTCCGAGCATTTTTGCAGCTTTATCCAGTGATTCTTTTGCCATTCCCTGATTTGCAGATGCATCTTTCTTTTTTTTATTTCCGAGATCTTTTTCGGCTTTATCCATTTTATTGTATGCATTGCCGAGTTCTTTTCCCATTTCGGGAGTTATCATAGCACCCATTTTTGAAGCATTCATAAGTTCTTCAATCGTTTCCGAAAGTTCACTCTGCAGCTGTTTCTGCTCTCCCTGATTCTGCTCAAATTCTTCCTTTTCGGACTGATCGAGTTCGTCTGTCTTATCTCTTAATTCCTGCTGCCTCCTGCTGAGCTCTTCAAGCTGTTTCTTAATATCTTTCAGTTTATTTAAAAGCTTCTGCATCTGATCCTGCGAATCCATCATCTCCGAAAGCGCTTCCTTCATATTTTCATTCATTTCATTCAGATCTTTCATTATGTCTTCCTGAGTCTTTTCGGAATTGTCTTTCTCGGATTTCTGCAGCTGTTCCTTTGATTTCTGCATTTTATTTTCCGTGTTTTTCTGCTCCATCTGCTGCTTTAACTTCTCCAGATCTTCAGCGCTCATCTGTTCTTTCATTTTGTTGATCTCATCTATGAGTTTTTTAAGTTCATCTTTAAAATCCTTTGTCTGATCCTTAATGTCTTTCTGCTTATCGGAAAGTTCATTCATTTTATTTTTGTCGTTGCTGTCGGAATTTTCAGTCTCCTTTTTTAACTCATCCTGTTTCTTTGTAATGTCATCCAGCTTTTGTGTAAGTTCGCCGAATTTCTGCATGTTCTCTATCTTTTTCAGAAGCTCCATCGCTTTTTCCATATATTTTTTAAATGCTTCTTCATCGAATTTAAAATTCTTCAGAGCTTCCTTCAGCTCTTCGGTATTGTTCTTTTTAAGCGCTTCTCTCAGTTTCTCGAGCATTTTCTGAAGTTCGGGTGTGTTTATTTTTTCAAACATTTTCTGAAGCTCCATAAACTGCTCTAAAGTCTTTTCATTCAGCATATTCTTTTCTTTCATTTCATTCATGTTTTCATCGAGTTTCTGCTGAGTTGAATTCAGGTTTTTCTGAAAATTGTCAAGTTTTGTTTCCATCTGCTGCTTCTTCTCTTCGTTTAATCCGAGTTCCTCATTTCTCTGAGCTTCCTTCTTAAGTTCCTGAATTTCCTTCTGAAGCTCTTCCGCCTGTTCGAATACCGATTTGAAATCCGTGTTCAGCTCCTTTGTCATTTCTTCGCTTTTCTTTAAAAGTTCGGTCAGAGATTTGAATTGTATTGTCCTAATTTCAGACCTGACTGACTTTCCCGTGTTGTCGGTTACTTCCATGAAATATTCTGCTGATTCTCCCGAGCGGAGTCCCAGTCCGGATATCACCCATATATACGGTACTTCCAGCGATGTCGCATTTTGATTTTTTATTCCGATGTTTTCATATCTGAATTCCGGTGCAGTGGAATTTCCGGCAAGTGATTTTATTTTTCTGTATCCGAGCACGAGTTTTGAAAATCCGTAATCGTCTGATATCCTTGCGCGGAGAAGAAGTTCCTTCTCTCCGTTAAGTATGTAATTTGATTCCGAAGGCTCTATAACTGTAATTACCGGCGCTTCGTCCGCAATTACCTTCAGAGTATAAGTATTGAGGTTTCTGCTTTTATATCCGTTTTCATCTTTAAGTATGAATTTATAATCGCCGCTTTCCTTTGCAGTGAATGATCCCGAAGCTCCGTCTCCTTTTACTTCAAAATCAACCTGTTTGTCATTCAGATTGATTCCTGCATACGACAGATTTTTATTTGCTTTGATTTCAAAATAAATCCTGCTTCCTTCCGGACAGAATATATCGCCTTCGTTTTCTGGAAGAGTTTTTGACGGAATACCGGTGAATTCAGGCGGATAAACAGAAACTGTAAAGTTTTTTATAACGGGATATTCTGAAACAGTGATTTTGTATTCACCGGATTTAATTCCTTTGTACTGCACAAAATACACGGCAGATGTGTTCAGATCTTCCAGAACTTTCCTGTAACTTCCGTCCGGTTCACGGCTCAGATCTTCGGCTTCCGGATTCTGCACCGCATTTTCGCCTGAAGTTATCTGTTTAATAAAAAATTCTATCTCATCAGGTCTGAAATCAGGATTTGTCGAATTGATTTTTACTGAAATGCTGACTTTTTCTCCGGATGCAATTTCAATGTCGCCGGGTGAAACTGCAAACGAAATCCCGAGGCTGCTGTCTATGTAGTTGTAGTTGTAATTTAAGATTCTTTTTAGCGAACCGATCATAGCCGACGGAAATACAGAAAATGAAATTATATATAAAAGCACAGCCGCTGTGAAAGTAAATGCAGTCTTTTTTAATCCGTCAAATGTAACTGCAGATGTAAGATCATATTTTCCGGTAATCCTGCCGGTCTCTGCAATATCAGCGCTGATAAGCTCTCCAGAAAACACGGATTCTGAATTGCCGCCCGAAGACTGATAAAGGGAAATTGAATTCGTAAGCCTGTCTTTAATTTCCTCAAAATTATTTCCTATCTTTTTTGAATATGCTACAAGATCAAGCGGTTTTATTATACCGGATTTTTTCAGAAGATAATTTGAGATGAAATATACTATTGTTGTAACCGAAGTTGACAGGAATCCGAAATAAAATATCTTTCTTACCGGTGATTCATAATTAAATATTGCTTCAAGCGCTATAAGCACAAATCCCGCAAAAAGGAAAAATGTAAAAGTATAAAGCATGCCTTTTGCAAGATTATACAGAAGTTCTTTCTTATTTACTTCCGAGAGTTTCCTTTCAAAAGATTCATAAACAGCTGCGGCATTCCCTGAAATGTTCATGTCTGATTTACTTTGATGTATTAGAATAGTTGAACGTATAAATCCTGTTTTTGCTTCATTATCAACATAAAGAAGTTATGAAAAGTTGTCAATGTAATTCACTTTTGAAATTTGCCGGAGCTATCTTGTATAAACATTGCCGTTTCAATGCAAAACAAATCTGCTGTAAAATATGTATAAGAATTAATTTTCATTTTATTTACTTTATAAAAATTTTCAGCTAAACCTTTTTCATCTGACCGGCATCTTATAAATGAAGCACAAATAAATTTATGAGCTCATCTTCTGTTTCGTTAAACCTTATTACAAAAAATCCCGATGAGGATTTTGATCTCGTGAAAAATGCGCTCGGCGGCAACTGCGAGGCATTCAGAGAACTTTTCACGAGAAATGTAAACCGTGTTTATTCTTTGTGCCTGAAAATCTGTTCGGATGCGCAGCTTGCAGAGGATCTCACGCAGGAAGTTTTCATAAAAGCCTGGGAAAAACTGAATTCGTTTAAATTTGAAAGCCGGTTTTCAACATGGCTTCACAGTATTGCTGTCAATCAGTTTATGATGCATCTCAGAAGCAGCGACCGGAAATCAGAAAAGGAAGAAGTTTTCGGAAAATATGCCGGCCCGGATCAGACTGGAAATATTCAGGATTTCAGGATTGATCTTCAGAGAGCTATCGAAAAGCTGCCCCGGCAGGCAAAGACTGTGCTGATTCTTCATGATATTGAAGGATATAAGCATAACGAAATTTCCGAAATGATGAGCATACAGACAGGAACATCAAAAGCCCATCTTCACACGGCGAGAAAATTTTTAAGAAAGGAACTTTCAAAATGAAAAAGGAAAATACAGCTATTCCGGAAATCTGCGAAGAGACGGAATTGCTTATAGACGAACACCTCGACGGAATGATATCTCTTAAAGATAAGGAAAAAATGGACATGCATGTTGCAGGATGCACAAGCTGCTCATCTTATCTTGAGGAAAACGCTTCTTTGATAAAGAATCTTCGTCTTCTTCAGACCGCAGATGCTGATTTGTCTTATCAGCAGAAAAACGAAATCTGGAATAAAATAGAATCCCGCATTGACAAAAATATTTATCCGGAAAAGAAAAGAGATATTCCTGCGCTGATATATAACGGAAATCAGAGCCGCAATAATTTTTTCTACCGGTACAGATACATTTTTTCCGGACTGGCAGCTGTTTTAGTTATAGCATTTATTGTTTTCGGTGTAAAAAACATGAAAACAGGTGTTGACCGTCTTGCTGAGCAAAATCAGTTCGGTATTGCAGGCTACTGGAAAGTTTCAAGCATTCAGGGAAATCCCATGATCGGAGATGTCGCAATGAGCGGCAGCGACAGTATTAAAGAAGGACAGTGGATACAGACAAATTCCGTTTCCAAAGCCGAGCTTATTGTCGCTGATATCGGAAAGATAATTATTGAACCGAATTCAAAGGTATTGTTTGTTAAAAATTCCGACGGAAACAACCGTATTCTGGTCGAATACGGTACTATTAATGCGGATATGAAATCAAATTCAAAATCATTTTTTGTGGAGATGCCTTCTGCAGTGGCAAATGATAACGGAAGTTCGTTTACGATGACAGTTGATTCCACAGGTGACGGTCTGGTATTTGTAAAGTCCGGAAAAGTGGATGTTCAGTCAACCGGCAAGGAAGTTATAATTCCTGCAGGCAGCCTTGTTCTTACAAAAAAGGATATCGGAGTCGGAACGCCGTTTAATGAAAATTCATCCGCTAAATTCAAAAGCGCTTTGTTCAGTTTTGATTTCGGAAATTGCGGAGGCAACTGCGTTACATCACTTCTTGACAATGCAAAAATGTCGGATGCAGTGACGCTTGTAAATTTAATCCCTAACATTGAAAAAGAATATACGGATGAAGTATATGTAAAGCTTGCTAACTTTGTAAGACCGCCGGCTGAAATTCACGGTGACAGTATCGGGTTTATAGATGATGAAAAGCTTAATCAGTGGATTGATAAAATACAAATTGAAGTTCAGACAAATGTCGAAAAAAGCCTCAAAGATGTAGAGAAAAGTCTCGAAAACATTAAGGAAATTGAGAAAATAAATCCTGAAGTTCAGATGAATCTGGAAAACTTTGCCAAAAACTGGAAGTTTCAGATTAAAACTTCGGATAAGGGAAATTATGTCTGGGAGGAAGATTCGCTTGTATTTGACAAAGAACAGTTCAAAAAAGACATGGAAGAAATGAAGCAGGATATAAAAGAGTATAACGAAATTAACAAAGAAGAGCTGAAGGAAAACATGGAACAGCTTAAGGATGATCTGAAGGAAATGAAGGAAGATCTGAAGGAAAATCTGAATCTGAATAATGATCAGCTGAAAAAGGAACTTGAAAAAGCAAATGAAGAAATCAGGAAAGCCATGAAAGAAGTTGAGAATTTAAATGTTTCCGATTCACTGAAAAAAAGAATAAAGGTTAATACCAAGGACGGATTTAAATATAATTACGAATCGGATGATGATGAAAATGACGAGCCTGATGCAAAGGTTACCCCGGAAAAGCCCGGGGGTGAAGAGAAATAAAAAATTATTTTTTTAAATAAATATTTGCCGCTGACAGATTATCCGTTTCTTTCAGCGGTTTTTTATTTGATCTCAGATTTTCAGGGATAAGATAAATTTTTTCACAAAAAAGAACCGGCATCTTTGTTATCTTGCATTGATGGAATTAGTGAAAAAATTTTTAGAAGAAGAGTTGAATTTGGATTCAGCCAAATTCATAAACGAATTTATTCGTTTTGAAACGCTTCTTTTTGAATGGAATAAAAAGGTAAATCTAATTTCGCGTAAATCCGGTTCAATCGAAGAGCACATACTGAATTCTGTTTTTTTTCTTGCGAAATATAAATTTGAAAATAAAAAATCCGCTGCAGACATCGGCACCGGCGGAGGATTTCCCGGTATTCCGCTGAAGATTCTTTTTCCGGGTACAGACTTCCTGCTTATTGATTCCATACGGAAAAAAACGGCAGCGCTTGAAGATATTGTAAAGGAAGCCGGTTATAAAAAATGCACTGTCATCTGCGGTAGAGCTGAAGAAATTTCATCTGAAACCGGATTTAAAAATAAGTTCGATGTTGTGATTTCCAAAGCAGTCGCTCCGCTGGATAAGCTTTTTCTCTGGGGAAAGGATTTCCTGAACAGTAAAGGCGAATTATTATGTATCAAGGGAGGAAATATAGATGACGAACTCGCTTCGTTATACAAATTGAAGTATAAATTTGATGTAAAAGTTATTAACTTTGTCTTTGATATTCCTTACGGAATAGAAGACAAGAAAGCCGTAGTAATAAATAAAATTTCTTAAACAAATGCATTTCAGATATTTACTTTTTTTCATTATACTGTTTCTGGGATTCGAAAATTCGTTTTCACAGACTTTCGAAGTCAGCGGTAAAATATTTGATGCAAAAACAAACAAATCTCTCGAGTATGTTACTGTCAGGCTTGCCGATACTGCAGTCGGAACGACAGCAGACAGGAACGGATTTTATTTCATGAAACTCGGACCCGGCAGTTATAAAATAATTTTTTCGTTTATCGGCTATTTTTCCGATACCTCATATATTTATGTTGAAGATAAAGACATAGAAAGGAATGTTTTTCTCAAGCAGTCTGAAATACTTACGGATCAGATAGATATATACGGTGAAGATCCGGCTTATGAAATCATAAGAAAAGCAATAGAATACAAGAAAGTATTCAGGTCATCTCTGAATGAATATGAATATGATGCTTATTCAAAATTTGTAATTCGGTCAAACCAGAGTGACATTACGGAAAAAGATCTTGCCGAAAAAGTCGAAGGCACAACAAAAATACCGATATTCGGAATCCTCGAATCAGAAACAAAGGGATACTTCAAAAAACCTGACCTTGAGAAACAGATTGTAACGGCAAATCGCGAGACGGCAAATATAGCCAGAGGATTCGCAATTCCGTTTATAGTGAATTTTTATGATGAGAGTCTTGACTTCAACGAGTTCAGAATTCCCACGCCTTTATCCGACAATGCTTTTGATAACTATGAATATAAACTGAAAGGAACTACTTCCATTGATTCTCTGCTTGTTTACAAAATAGACGTTATAAACTCATCCGAAAACAGACCGCTGCTTGCAGGGACAATTTATATTGCCGACAGTATTTTTTCACTTATAAATGTAAATCTTACGACAAACGATGCCGCAAAACCTCTCGGAATAAATAAAATTAATTTCAAATAAATTAAAGAAGGCAGATCGGAAGGTTTGCCTTTTTTTGTTGCTGGGTGTTTTTACCACAAGCGAAAATGCAAGAGATTGAAAAATTAAAACACATAG
>JAEUSI010000049.1 GCA_016788375.1 Ignavibacteria bacterium
TGTCGGACTTCAGGGACCGGGAGAGAATCTTATAAAAGGCAATACACTGTTAAACAACGGAAGATTCGGGATAGAGATTAAGAATCCGAACGGATCCGGACTGACGACAGGGGCAGGAAGAATAGTGGTAGAAAACAATGATGTATCAAGGACAGCAGCCATCGGAGGAGAATTACGGGACATATGCGGAATAGCAGCATTCAGAAGAGGAGTACTGGCGGGAAATGTAGAGATACCGACAGGCGTAGTGATACAGAATAACATCGTTTCGGGATTTGTACAGCCGAGCGCGAGTGACGGATTCGGAATAGTAGTCGAAGGAATGAACCATACGGTAAGCACGAATACAGTGAGCGGCTGTGATGTGGGGATACAGAGACAGGCAGGACATACGCCTGTACCTCCGTCAGACGGAGATCAGAACAATCTTGCCGACACATACTTCGGAAGAGGAAATTCTGCACAGACATGCGGCATAACATTATCAGGAAATATATTGACAAATACAGTTAATACAAGAGATGTCGGAACAAGCGGAGGAGGAATGGTAACAAACATAAACACATCTGAATCCTTCTGTTCTATTCAGTCTGCAATAGATGATGCACAGACTCTTTCCGGACATGTCATTAATGTAGGAGCCGGCAATTACACTGAAAGTGTTATAATAAACAAACAGCTGACAATAAAAGGAAACGGAGGATCTCCGAATGCAAAACCGGAAGTTACGGGAGTATCCGGACAGACATTCTCAGTTACAGTACCGAATGTAACCATAGATAACATACTAGTAAAATTTAATCAGACGACAGTTACATCAGGAATTCTGGCATCTGTTTCAGGAAGTTTCAATAACCTGACTGTAAAAAACTGCACATTAAACGGAACAGGCACATCAGGCGTCCCGGTATTTAACAGTTTCGGAATACAGGCAGGAACTTTCGGCGGAGTATTGTATGATCAGGTCAGTCTTGACAGCAATATAATAAAGCATACAGGAACATCACCGCTCGGAAGAGGAGTAAAGACTTTTAACTGTTACGGTGAATGGAAGAACAGCAATATAGAAGGATTTTATTCGATTCAGTCCGGAGATATATCGGGAGGAGTGCTAAATATTCACAACAATACATTAAAAGGTGAGACAGAGATAAATTCACCGGGAACAGGCGCTCACATTTTTTCGCAGAATACATGTGATCCGTCAAACGCTTACGGATCGGGAACTGACTTTGCGATGCTTGAGCTGAAAAATATTACTGCAGCCGGAGCAAGTCTGACGGTTTCCGGTAATACATTCCAGAACTATGTCAATTTCGGTATGTTCTCAGGCAGATCAAACAATGTGACTGCAGATAACAATACATTCACACCTGATCCTACTGCCGTGAACTTCAGGTCATTAAGAATAGACACTAAGCAGAGAACAACTGCTCCGCAGTCAGCATTTTCAAGCGGAGCTGTGATTACGAACAATACATTTAACGGGAATGCGGCACTGGGACAGGCAGGAATATATGTAGAGCTGGCAAGTTCCGACAATGTTTCTTCAATCGGTACAGTTATACTCGGTACATCCGGAAATGAAAATGAATTCAATGCTGATGTAAAAAAATTCATCAGTCTAAATAATGAAACTACTTCAACATCCGGGGATCCGATATGGATAGGGACTTACATTTCCACAAAAGGGAAAGTTACTGCAAATGTAAATGCAGCAGAAAACAAATATGACGTTGGTTCGGGACTTGAATTCCCGTCTGCAATGTCAATAACTAATTTATTTTCACTTGAAGATAAAGTGCAGCACAGGATAGACGACGGCGGGATTGGATTTATTACAGAGAAAGCAAACAATGATTATGTTACGGTTAACAGCTTTGTCACTCCGGCAACAACAACGCCTTCGATTCAGAGAGGTATAGATGCTGCATCGGCAGGATTTACTGTAAATGTAGGAAACGGAAACTTTACCGAGCAGACGGAAATCAACAAGAACCTGACAATACTCGGTCAGGGTTTCAGCAATACTACAGTTACATCTCCGAATACTCTTGCAATTTCCTATATAACTACGGGTGTCAATAAACCTGTAGTATTCGTTCACGATGCAGCCGATGTAACAATCAAAGGAATTACTGTAAACGGCGCAGGCAAGGGTAATGCGAACAACAGATTCCAGGGGATAGCATACTGGAATGCCGGCGGAACAGTAAGAGACTGTGAAATCAAATCAGTCAGAAACTCACCTATAGACGGAGTGCAGGCAGGTGTCGGTATTTATGCTTATGCAGACAATGGTACTCCGAGAAATCTGAGTGTAATAAAAAACAACATAAATGATTTCCAGAAAAATGCAACAGTATTCAACGGAGATGATTTATCGGCAAGAATAGACAGCAATACAATCACCGGTGCAGGTCCCGTAAGTTTCATCGCGCAGAACGGAATTCAGCTCAGTGAAGGCGCAAACGGATCAATAAGATATAATACAATAAGCGGATTATCATATATCCCGAGTTCCTATGTTTCATGCGGAATACTGCTCTATCAGCCGGACAGTCCTGATACGACGGCAAACAATTCACTTACAGGATGTCAGATGGGAATATATTACATTGATGCAGGCGGACTGATCAGGGAAAATACAATTAATTCAACGGCAGTAAATACAGGAACAATTTATTACTGGGGAATTGACGCAGATCCGGGAGCAGAGCCGAAAGTTCCTGCTGAGCCTATTGATGTCAGGGAAAAACAGCGTCTGAATATCGGCGATAACACAAATACAATATCAACGGCAATTTACAGAAATACGCTTACGAGCGACGGAACGAACGGTACCGGAATTGAAATGGATGCATTAGGTACAGAGACTCTCAACGCAACTGCAACAGAAAACATTGTAAACGGCTGGGATGCAGGAGTAGTATTTTACAAACAGTCCGGAGCAACGCTTAACGGTATTGCAAACGATAATGATCTCAGCGGCAATACTTATGCTTTGTATGACTTTACTGGAGTAATGCAGAACGGTACCTGCAACTGGTTCGGTACAACGGATCAGTTCGTTATCGCTTCAAAAATATCCGGTGCAGTTGATTATTCTCCTTATCTTACAAACGGAACAGATAATGACCTGGGTGCATCCGGATTCCAGCCCGTACCTGCTTCATGCAACGGAATTCCGCTGCTTGCATATTATGTCAATGACAATTCAACTGCAAACGACGTATTCACAACTGCAACAGGAAGCAATTCAAATCCGGGAACACCATCAGCGCCGTTCCTCACATTGTCATATGCAGTTTCCTCGGCAAATCCGAATGACACGATTTACATTGATGCAGGAACATATGCAGAGCAGGTAAGCATTAATAAATCACTTACGATTTACGGAGCAGACAGTGCCGGACCAGGCGCGGCGGTTATTAAAGCACCTGCGGTATTAAGTACAGTTTCAAATGCAAATGCTTCAGATCACAAACCCATAATCTATATTTCCGGCACCGGTAATACTGTCAATATAAGTCATATCTGCATTGACGGGGACGGAAGAGGCGGAGATAAATTCTCGGGTATTTATTTCTATGAAGCAGGCGGAAGCATTCAGCATTCATGGATTACAAGAGTAAGGGATGCCGTATTCAGCGGAATGCAGTCAGGCAATGCCGTCTTTGCAAATCATCAGTATGATATCAATCTCGATCACACTGTGATTGTGAATGATAATCTGATAGATGATTATCAGAAGACGGGAATACTTATAAACGAAATTAACACGCACGGAATTGTTACGAATAATATTGTAACAGGTCAGGCAATACAGCATGTAAACGGGCAGAACGGAATTCAGTTCGGATACGGAGCATACGGAACTATCACCGGAAACACGGTTACGAATAATCAGTACAATGGTCCGGCAACAGATGATGCGAGCGGAATATTGCTTGCGGGAGCCGGTGTTGATCAATCAAATACACCTACAGGAAATACTACTACGGTCGGCGGAGCCGGTTCTCTGGCAAATATAATGAGCGGCAATGAAGCAGGATTGCTTACAGACGGAGGAGGATACGGTTATAATTCAAACGCGGGCATAATATACAACGTGAATACATTTGCAAACAATTACATTCACGTTTCGGAAAATTCTCCGAACACAGTTCCGAATGTACTTAATAATTATGACAAGCGAATAGACAATCCCGCCCAGACAAATATAGTTTACGGCCAGATTCAGCGGTCAGTGAATGACGCGACGGCGGGAGATCTGCTGAATGTAAGCCCGCATACATTTACCGAACAGGTTGAAATAAATAAAGCGCTCACATTGTCAGGGCAGGGAACCGGACTGACAAATATAGTTTCACCGAATATACTGCCGCTTTCATATACAACAACTGGAGTTAATAAGGCGGTAATATTTGTTCATGATGCGGCTGATGTAACTGTTAAAGGAATAACTGTTGATGGAGCCGGCAAAGGAAATGCAAACAACAGATTTCAGGGAATAGGATACTGGAATGCCGGCGGAACTGTAAGAGACTGCGAAGTGAAAGCTATAAGAAATACACCGATAAACGGTGTTCAGGCGGGAGTGGGAATTTATGCCTTTGCCGATAACGGAACTCCGAGAAATATTGTTGTTGCAGGCAATACAATCTATGACTTCCAGAAAAATGCAACAGTATTCGCGGGTGATGATCTTATTGCAAGGATAGACAGTAACACAATAACAGGCGCCGGACCTGTAAGTTTCATCGCTCAGAACGGAATTCAGCTCAGCACCGGCGCGTCAGGATCAATCAGATATAACACTATCAGCAGTATTTCATATATTCCAAGTACAGTAGTTTCATGCGGAATTCTGCTTTATCAGCCGGTCGGACCTGATACTACCTCGAATAACTCACTTACCGGTTGTCAGATGGGAATATATTACATTGACGCAGACGGTCTGATAAGCGAAAATACCGTCGCCAATACCGCCGTCAATACCGGAACGACATATTATTACGGAATTGATGCTGATCCGGGAGGAGTGCCTAAAGTAAATGCAAATCCGGCAGACGCTCCGGAAAAGTATATGAAGAGAACTGTCAGAATTTCAGATAATTCAAATTCACTTACAACAAGAATATACAGAAATGTTCTTACAAGTGACGGAACTAACGGAACCGGAATTGAAATGGATGCGCTTGGCACGGAGATTCTGAATGCTACAGCAACAGAAAATAAAGTCAACGGCTGGGATGCCGGAATTGTTTTTTATAAGGATGCCGGCGCAACATTAAACGGAATTGTAAATGACAATGATCTCAGCGGAAATGTTTACGCGATTTATGACTTTACAGGTGTTACACAGAACTCAACTTGCAACTGGTTCGGAAGCATTAATCCGGTTACAATTTCTGCAATGGTATCAGGTTCGGTTAATTATGTACCTTATCTTATTGACGGTACCGACAATGATGCTCCGACAATTGGATTCCAGCCGGTGCCGGCATCATGTACAGGAATTCCTCCTTCAGTAGTTAACATAAAACTGATTCAGGAAGGATTTTATAATGCAAATGAGGAACTGAATATTTCCGATACGGTGAAAGCATATCTGCATTCAAACATAACACCTTATAATCCGATTGACTCTTCGGTTTCTGTAATTGATTCTGTTACATTTACGGGTTCGTTTATATTTAACAATGCCGTGAACGGAACTTACTATATTGAAGTAAGACACAGAAATACTATTGAAACGTGGAGCAAATCAGGCGGTGAAACATTTATTTCCGGTACAACGATGAATTATGACTTCACCGATGCAGCTGCAAAAGCATTCGGAAACAATATGATGCAGATTGATAATTCGCCTGTCCGGTTTGCGATTTACAGCGGAGATGTGGATCAGACAGGAATTGTGGACGGAGGAGATATCAGTCAGGTTGAAAATGACGCTTCCGCTTCGCTTTCAGGATATGTCCCTTCGGATGTTACAGGAGATTACTATGTAGATGCAAGTGATCTGAGTATCACTGAAAATAACGCATCTGCAGGAGTGCAGGTTGTAACACCGTAGATCCTGTTCAAAGTACAGAAAATCTGCAAAGTCAGCCCGGGCTTTTTATAATAAGCCCGGGTATTTAAAAAATATGAAGTTCAGGTTTAAGAGAATATTTAACATAAAAATCCGGGAATCTTCGGTCTGGAAGAACCCAAAGCATTCTTTAACTGTAATTAATTTTTCTGCATTACAAAATACTGAATTATATCAGAGAAGATTAAATACAGTCTCAAATATTCCATTCTTTAAATCATCAGCCGGAATAAGAAATTAATTCCGGCTGAATGATACCTTTTCCGTGATGTAAAATTTATTGAATTGAAGGAGCTTATATATAAGATTATTTTTGATGCGGAATATTCATCAATCATTAAATTTATATATTATGAAAATTAAAAAGACAATCTCAAGGGTAATATTTTTTGTTTTCATTTTTATGCTTTATATTAATCTGACGGCATTTGATGACGGAATAGTCGGATTTACAAGAAAAAACGGAAATGATTTCGGATGTATCTGCCATGGTTTCTTCCCTGACAGAAAAGTAACGGTAATAATATCCGGACCTTCTTCGGTGACAGTAAACGATACTGCAACATACACACTGCGGATTTCAGGAGGTCCGGCAGTGGAAGCAGGGTGCGATATATCTGCAAGCATGGGGAATCTGATTCCTTCTCCGCTTGATACACTGTTAAGAAGAGATGAATCTCTGCCCGGTTCGGGATTTGAACTGACTCATAAAGACCCGAGACCGTTTACGGGAAGTTATGTCGAGTTTATTTTCCGTTATATAGCTCCTCCTGCATCAGGTATAACCGATACTATATTTGCTAACGGTAATTCCGTTAATCATGATTTTACTTCTGACAATGACTTATGGAATTACGCCGATAATTTTCAGGTGACTATTACGGACATTCCGCAGCCTGTGGAATTATCTTCATTTACTTATTCGGTTTCGGGAAATAATGCTGAACTTAAATGGACAACTTCGGAAGAATTAAACAATGCAGGATTTGATATAGAAAGTGCTGATAATTCCGGAAGCTGGATTAAAAAAGGATTTGTTTCAGGGAAAGGAAATTCCGGAACGCCGGTCCTGTATTCCTTTACAGACAGAGATTTAAAGTCCGGAGCTTATGCTTACAGATTAAAACAGATAGATTACAACGGAAATTTCGAATACTATTACTTAAGCGGTGAAGTTGTGATAAACAAACCTGAAAAATATAAATTGTCGCAGAATTACCCCAATCCGTTCAACCCTGTTACGAATGTGGAATTTGGAATTTCGAAATTAGGATTTGTTTCATTGAAGGTTTATGATATGCTCGGGAAAGAAGCCGCGACACTTGTTAATGAGATTCTCTCTCCGGGAAAATATACAGTAAAATTCAACGGGAACAATCTGGCTAGTGGCGTGTATTTCTACAGAATGGAATCCGGTGATTTCAAAGACATAAAACGTATGGTGTTGGTCAAGTAAAAAGAAAGATTCATAACATTATTTTTTTAAAATCAAGCCCGCTCAATGCGGGCTTTTTTTGTATAGAGAACAGAGTTTATACAGCCGTTGGATTATCTGCATTACAAAAACTTCACCCGCAGTCAAAGAATTTTTCGGAATTACGAAGATCACTGAGTTAAAGTTGTCAATTTTCCACACGGCTCAAAATAGTTTGGGAGATTTGACAACTTTATTTAGAAAACTACATTTTTATAAAAAATGATGTGTGTGATAAAAGAATGAATTACTATATTTGTAAAAAGTAAAAAGTAATTTACAAACATGAGTAAACTTAAAATAATATTATTTTCAGCGGTAATATACTTCACGTTAAACAACGGATTGTTATCAGCAGAAAACTTCCGCTGGGTCAGGTCAGAAACAATAAATATACTTTTCAACAGCGAGATGACATCCTTTATTTCAGAAACTGATGTGCAGGGAAATATTTATACGGGTTCGATTAATTTATTCCGCCTTTCATATAATCTGGATTTCTACGGAGATTTTTCCTTTAAGAAATACAATACAGACGGATTACTGATTTACAGTAAAATGCTTACAGGTAAAGTTGTGATAAAAGAAATAGAAACTGACAATTCGGGAAATATCTATATCTCAGGTTCATTTATGGATACATTAAGAATAGATTCCGTTAATTATCTGCTGAATACGGGGAGCGGATTTTCGGTAAACTATTATTTATTAAAATTTGACAGTAACGGAAATCTAATCTGGAAGAAGAATCTGAATACAGTTTACGGAACGGATAAATTTCTCGGCTGCATAAATACAAGAAGCAATTTTATTTATCTTGGAATTTCAAACTTCACAACCGGCTATATCAAGAAACTTGATTTAAACGGGAATGAGCTTCTGAGTATTGCACAGACACCCGTAAGAATAGTCAGCAGCATTGATGCAGATAATAACGGAAATATCTTTGCGGGAGGAGCCTGCTCAAGCGGAAATATACTCTTCGGTGATCAGTATAATCAGACTCTGCATCCCTATAATGTTTATTTTGTAAAATACAATTCATCCGGAAACTGCATGTGGTCAAGATTTGTAGAAGACATGACATTTCAGGAAGTCAGTATTGCATGCGATCAGAATAATAATTTGATTGCATCGGGAAATCTGTTCGGAAGCTTTTTGTTCGGTTCGATTCAGACTAACGGACCTCAGTGGGTTTATGATTTTTTTATAACAAAGCTGGATCCTTCGGGAAATTTTCTCTGGGTTTATGAAGTACCGAATACGGATATACTTACCGGTGATGCACTGAACGGGTCGAATGATCCTTTGACAACTGACAGCAAAGGAAATATTTTCTTTACAGGATTTCTCAGAGGTTCGCTGAATCTCGGAAACGGTGTTCAGGTCGTTTCTTCCGGGAGCAAAGACATTCTGCTGCTTCAGTTTGATAAAAACGGAAATATATTCTCCGGAAAGACAGCCGGAGGAACAGGGGATGACAGGGGAGACTGCATTTCTGCAGACAATTCGGGAAACATATACATCTCAGGTAATTTTGGTGGCACAGCTTTTTTTGATACTGTAACAGCATACGGGTCTGGAAATATGAATTCATTTCTTGCAAAAATATATTCCGGAAATTCAACGGGAAGTGTAAACATCAGCATGGCATTTCAGGGTTTTTATGACAGGAATAATGACCGTATGAAAATGAATGATACAGTCAGAGCATATCTGAGAAATTCCTTTTCACCGTATAATGTGACGGATTCTTCAAAATCTGTAATTGATTCTTCTTCGCTGACAGGTTCATTCAGTTTTCTGAATGCATCTCAGGGAAATTATTACCTGCAGATTAAGCACAGAAATTCAATCGAAACCTGGAGCAGCTCTGCAGTCAGTTACACTCCGGGAAAGACCGCTGTTTTTGATTTTACTTCATCAATTTCCAGGTCATACGGCAGCAATCAGATACAGGCAGATGATTCTCCGTTGAGGTTTGCTTTATACGGCGGGGATGTAAATCAGGACGGGATTATTGACGCTTCGGATCTGAATGAAACTGATAATGCGGCAAGCGTTTTAAAGGAAGGTTATAATCCTGAAGATGTGACAGGAGATAATATTGTCGATGCCGGAGACCTCAGTATTACAGAAAACAATGCAGCACTCGGGATTATGCTGATAAGACCTTAAACTTTGAATTGAATTTCTTTATAAATAATAAACACGGAAATTCTGTAAAAATGACTATGAAAAATTCTAAATTACATATAATTAAATTCCGGGAAAAAGCTTTAAAACAAAGAGTATTTAAACAAAATAATTCAATCCGTCCGAATCATCTGCAAAGTATTTTCTAAAATCTTACATATTTTTCTTTGATAAAAACAATCTGTCTGTATATTTTTGTTTACAAGGCGTACTGATGTGAGATAACCTGTAAACTTCTGCAAAGTAAACTGTATTTATATACAACATTAAAAGTTTAAAATGAGTAATTATTTTATAGAAAAATTTGTATTTATTTATATAGGCACAGAAATTTTCATTTAATATTCAGTATACATTAATCCCCAGGAACTAAAACTAATCAAAGGAGAATCAGCATGAAACATTTAATTTTACTTTTTAGATTATCAATAATTCTGATATTAATAAATTCACAGGCATATTCTGCCAATGAATTTTACAGAAGCACAAATTCAGGTAACTGGAATTCAATTTCCACATGGCAGATGTCAACAAACAGCGGAGGGACATGGATAGCGGCAACAGGAGCGCCGACGGATACAAGCGGATCTATAACAATTCAAAGTCCAAACACAGTAACAGTAACTGTCAGTGTCAGCGCTGATCAGATCACTGTAAATAACGGCGGAACAATTTCAGTTAATTCGTTAATAGTATTTACACTAAAAGACGGACCCGGAGAAGATCTCAGATTAAATCCGGGAGGAATTATTTCGGGATCCGGAACATTTCAGACACAGGGAACAGATGTTTTGATGGTAATAAGATCAGGTTCGACATTTTCCACATCACTTAAAGTTAATTCAGGAAAATTATCTTCATATGATGACAGCCCGCCATATACTGCTGTTTTCAGAGGGGCAGTTACTGTTGATGCAGGAGCTGTCATGAACGTTCAACCCGGAGGTTACACAGTTCAGATAACAGGTGTTCTTACAAACAACGGAGATATTACTACCGGCAGTCCAAGCGGTTCTTTTTATTTAAGCGGCACTTCTGTAGTTAATAATGATTCAGTCAAAGCATCTAATCTGTATTTTGATGATACAACCAGCTTATCGGGAAGCGGGGCATACACTTCAGCGACGGTTACAATTGCAGGCACAGGAAGAGTTTCGCTTGCAAATAACCTGACATTTAATCCCAACAACTTTTCTGTTAATAACGGAGGAGTATTAAATCCGAACACCAGGACATTCACAATTAATTCAGGTCAGTTTAATCTTTATTCAGGAGGAGAAGTATCAAACTCAGGTTTATTCCAGACACAGGGAACTGTTACAATGATAATTCAGGGCGGTTCTAATTTCAGACCTCCTTTAAAAGTAAATACCGGAAGTATATTTTCTTATGATAACAGTCCGCCTTATACTGCAAATTATCTGAATTCTGTTACAGTTGATGCAGGCGCAACTTTTACCACACAGCCGGGCGGTTATACTAATAAAGTATTCGGAAATATTACAAACAACGGAACGATTTCAGGTAATCAGTTTACGATGAGAGGAAGCAGCCTGATTAACAACGGCTCTGTAAATCCGGTAACTCTGAATTTTGATTCTGTAACATCAGTGTCAGGAACGGGAAGTTACACAAGTACAAATATTAATGTTAACGGAACAGGAAATATTACATTACAAAATAACATAACATTCTCACCCGCTTCATTTTTTACCATAAACAGCGGAGGGATTTTCAATCCCGGTTCTAAAACATTTACGTTTAATTCCGGAACTTTTCTTGTTAATACCGGCGGTACCGTTTCAGGAAGCGGTCCGAGTGCAGGAGTTCTTCAGACTCAGGGAACAGTATACTTCATTTTCAGGAACGGGTCAATTTTTAACAGCGCGGTTAAAGTTAATACAGGAACGCTGACGGCTTATAATGATAATCCGCCGTACTATGCGGTTTATTACGGTACAATTACAGTTGATGCAGGAGCAACAATGAATGTACAGAGCGGAGGATATACTGCACAGGCGAATAATTCAGTGACAAACAACGGTACAATAACAGGCAGTTCAGGAGCTGCGTTCAAAATGAAAGGTCCTTTTTTTGCAAATAACGGAAGCATAACAGTTCCGAGTCTGATTTTTGATTCTACAACTGCATTATCAGGTACCGGTACATATACATCTCTGTCAATTACCATTGGCTCGTCGGGCAATGTTTCACTTTCTAATAATCTGACTTTTTCTCCGGTAAGCACGATGCAGATTAACAGCGGAGGAATATTAAATCCGAATACAAGAATATTCACATTTAATTCAGGAACATTTTATGCATACAGCGGTTCTACAGTTTCAAATTCCGGTACTTTTCAGACACAGGGAACAGTGAATATGATTGTAAAAGCAGGGTCTAATTTCAATGCTCCGTTTAAAGTTAATACAGGAACCACAACTTCTTACGATGATAACAGCCCGAATACTGCAGATTATAAAAACTCTGTTACTGTAGATGCAGGCGCTTACTTAATTACACCTAACGGAGGTTTTAGAATAAGATCTTACGGTACGCTGACAAATAACGGTACAATCAATACACAGGGAGGAGC
Organism: Ignavibacteria bacterium; assembly: GCA_016788375.1. Taxonomy (GTDB): domain Bacteria; phylum Bacteroidota; class Ignavibacteria; order Tepidaquicellales; family Tepidaquicellaceae; genus JAEUSI01. The sequence goes on from JAEUSI010000049.1 coordinate 12,364, forward strand.
TCGTCTGACAATGCGGGGTTCAAGTCTTGTTAATAACGGATTAATAACGGGAACATATCTGGATTTTGACACCACTACTTCGCTGTCAGGTACGGGAACATATACAAGCGGCTATATTACACTGAATCCATCCGGAAGTGTTACAATATTGAACAATGTTGCATTCACACCCGGAAGTTATCTGTATCTTACCACCGGTAGTATTCTGAATCCGAATACATTTACATTCACTTTAAACTCCGGAATATTATATATGTACAGCAGTTCAACAGTTAATGCATCAGGTATATTTCAGACGCAGAATAATATAAACCTGGATGTAAAAAGCGGTTCTTCATTTAACGCACCGCTTAAAGTAAACACGGGAACAACGTCAGTTTATGATGATAACAGTCCTTATATCGGCGCACTGAACGGAACGGTAACAATTGATGCCGGAGCAGTGTTAACCTGCGCAAACGGCGGATATACACTCAGGGCAAACAGTAATGTTATAAACAACGGCACAATATCAGCTACAGCAAATCCTGCTTTCAGGATGTACGGTTCAAATTTTACAAATAACGGCGTAGTATCATTTCCGGTTCTGTATTTTGAAACGGGAGCGCACATACTGCAGGGAACAGGCTCATGGACTGCAAGCCCTAATATAGTAAGCGGATCAGCCGTAACTCTTGCTTCAAATCATCAGATGTACGGGATTATAATAAATGCGGGAGGATCATTCATTACTTCTACATACAAACTGTCACTGACGGCTTCAAATCCTGTTTCAAACAGCGGAACATTCAATGCATCTGCCGGAACAGTTGAATACAACGGAACATCGGCTCAAAGCATCTCTGTATCCGGAATTACATATAACAGACTAAGAATCAATAATTCAGCCGGTACTTCACTGCCGGGAGCGGTTACGGTAAACGATACATTGTCTGTAATTCTCGGAGATCTTGATTTAAACGGACAAATCCTTACTGTATCAGCTACAGGGTATTTAACAGAAACAGCAGGTAATACGGTTAAAGGTACAGGAGGATATTTGACAACTACAAGGAATCTGAATGCACCGTCTTCGTTAAACGTAGCAGGATTCGGAGCAGTACTGACTACTGCGGTGAACTTAGGAAGCACTGAAATCAGGAGAGGACATGCCGTACAAAATGGTTTGTCCGGAAATACAAGCATACTGAGGTATTTTGATATTACACCTACAACGAATACGGGATTAAATGCAACTTTAGTATTTAAATATGATGAGTCTGAACTGAATGGGAAAGTTGAGCCTGCGCTTTCATTGTTTAAATCTATAAATTCCGGTACGAACTGGACTGCATCGGGCGGAACAGTAAATACCTCACTTAATCAGATTACCCTGACCGGAATAAGTTCTTTCTCAAGATGGTCAGCGAGTTCTACTTCACCTGTCGCCTCGACCCTGAAACTTATAATTCAGGGATTCTACAACAACGGCACGGGAAAGATGAACAGAAAAGATACTGTAAGAGCATATTTAAGAAACAACTCTGCTCCTTATGCAATTGTAGATTCTGCTAAAGCTGTTGTTGATTCATCGACATTTACAGGAAGCTTTTTATTCCCGAATGCGGGTTCCGGAACGTATTTCATACAGCTGAAACACAGAAATGCAATTGAAACATGGAGTAAAACCGGAGGTCAGGCTTATACGCTCGGAAGCGCAATGTCTTATGATTTCACAACTGCCGCAGCACAGGCATACGGGAGCAATATGATTCAGGTAAGTTCTTCTCCTCTGAGATTTGCGGTTTACAACGGAGATTCAAATCAGGACGGAATTGTGGATGCAGCGGATCTCAGTGGTATTGAAAATGACGTTGCGAATTCTGTATCCGGATATGTAAGCACTGATCTAAGCGGCGATGATTATGTGGATGCAGAAGATCAGAGCATAGCTGAAAATAATATTTCAAATTCAGTGGAATCTGTCAAACCATAAAAAATATAATGTCTATTATTGAAGTGAATTTATTTCAGTTAAGTTTGTTTAAGTAATAGTAGTTAGCATAAAACAGATAATATATCAATGATGCATAACTGAAACGACGGAAACAATGTTTCCGTCGTTTTTATTTTCAGTAAAAACTGTTAATGAAGCCAAGTTTTGTTTGCTGAATCTGAAAACAGAAGTTGAATCATTCCATCATTATTCAACTATTCAAAAGATTGTAAATAACATTCATAATTACTATTTTAATTTAAAGGAAAAGCAATATGAAATCAAACTGCTGAACTGAACCATCTCTGTAAAAACCCTACTGTAAATTCATTTGCTGATTTTAAAACTTTAACATCAAAAATCATGAAAAGAATAATTTCAGTTTTTTGTTTAATGATTTTAACTTCACTTAATCTTTCATCACAAACCAGGTTAGCGGAAAACTTTGACTACCCTGCGGGAGATTCAATCAATCTGCACGGATGGTCTGCAGTTCCCGGATCGTTTACAAACAGAATGATCGTAACAACTCCGGGCTTGAGCTTTACGGATTATCCTTTGTCAGGTATCGGAAATGCGGTTACGCTGACAACTTCAGGGCAGGATGCCTACAGGGATATGAGCAGCAGCATTACTTTAAATTCTGTATATGCGTCATTTATGGTAAAAGTCACTTCAGCGCAGAGACCGGGGGATTATTTTGCTGCGCTGCTTCCGTCAAATTCAAATTCATTTTTTGCAGGAAGAGTTCATGCAAGATTTAAAGACGGATCTCTTGAATTCGGTCTTACAAAAGCTTCTCCGAATGATACAAATACAATGAGCTGGATATCCGGATATTCACTGAATACAACATACCTGATTGTTCTTAAATATACTATTGTATCAGGCAGCTCTAATGATCTTGTGAGCATGTATGTAATGTCTTCAGGACTTTACTTAACCGAGCCTCCATTTGCGCATATCGGACCGGTGAGTTTTTCCGGAACATCCTCTGATGCAGCAAGCATTGGCAGATTTGCTCTTAGACAGGGAACGGCTAACCGCGCACCCGGACTTATTTTAGACGGAATACTTGTATCGGATTCATGGTTTGCGACTGCAAACTTTTATCAGAGAAATGCATCATTCGGAGGATTAACTGATTTTAATTCTGACTGGGGAGAGCTACAGCTGAAATTTACAGGATACAGCGGAATGAGATATCTGAATCTGAAAGTGGATGCTCCTGGTCTGACGACATCATGGCAGATACAGAATATGATATTATACAGTTTCTACGGTGCCGGTCAGAGCGAGACACAGGGATTTGCATTCGATATTGGAACAAAAGGTATAAATGTTGAAAGCATAAATTACGGAATTTCGATCACGGATTATCCTTTGTTATCCCCACCGCTTATAAGTAATTCGGTTGACGTGAGTGATAAGAATTTTTATGTTGTAACGGGAGGAAGAGACAGTAATTTTCTGATCGGTACTCCTGACGTAAAAGATGCCGTCCCGCTTAAAGCAGAACCGGAACCTGTAATTGATACAACCACTCATAAGATTGACAGCCTTCATTTATATCCAAATCAGGAATGCCAGCCATTTGAATGTGTTCCGACTGCAGTATCCAACAGTCTCAAGTATCTGAAAAAAATGCATAATCTTAATTTTGACACTTTAAATGCTTCCATTGATACAATGAAAAAAGCATTAAAATACGGCGAAGATTTTCCTGTAGGATGCAGTATGAATAAATGGCCCGGCTATAAAAAGGATTTTATAGAATCAAAAGGAATTCCCGTAACCACGAGAGTAATAGATTCTGCCGATGTAATTACTTATTTAGACAGTCTTGCCAAAGAAATAGATAATAATCAGGATATTGAACTTGATTTTGTAATTGAAGACAACGGACAGCTGTTCGATCATTGTGTAAATCTTGTCGGAATTAAAAAAGTCAACAGCAAGGAATTTGTATTGAATATACTCAATGACATTGCGCAGGGTCAGGCCGGTGGTCAGATAAATGAACCTCATACATACCGTACGGACACTAACCGCTTTACCGCAGGTACATTTTATTTTCATACAATAAGAAGAATAACAATCGAATGTCCGAGTCCTCCGAAGCCGACACCTGTCGAGCCGCAGAATAATTCTTCGGGAAATTCCACTTATCCGGAATTCGACTGGGAATTTGATCCGCCGAATCCGCTTCATAAAACGAGACTGCAGATTTCTTCTGATCCGGGATTTATTCTGCCGGTTTATGATTTATCGGGAATTTCCGGTACTAGTTATTTACTCCCTCAGGGAATATTGCTTCCCGGTTCTCAGTACTACTGGCGAATCAGAGGTCTCGATTCTGCCGGCGCTGGTCCCTGGTCGGATGTCTGGAGCTTCAGCACTTCTGCTGAACAGCTGACATTAACGCTTAAAGCTTATATCGAAGGTTTCTACAATCCATTCACGGATTCTCAGGTGCCTGATACTGCCATAGTACAGCTTAGAAATAATTTCACGCCGTATACGCTGGTTGACCAGTCGAAAGCTGTTCTTGGCGCGAACGGCACGGGAACATTCAGCTTCTCTAATGCAGCAAACGGTGTAAGTTACTACATTGTACTGAAGCACAGAAATTCAATCGAAACATGGAGCGCTAACGGTGAAATGTTTGCCGGCAATGTACTGTCTTATGATTTCAGTTCATTTATATCTCAGGCTTACGGCTTTAACATGACTGTGGTTAATTTCTCACCTTTGAGATTTGCAGTATACGGAGGCGATACTAATCAGGACGGCGTAGTGGATGCCGGCGACATCAGCAATGTCGAAAATGATATTCTGGTTTCAGCAGCAGGTTACCTGAATACTGACCTTACGGGAGATGATTTTGTTGACGCCAGCGATCTGAGCATTGCGGAGAATAATGCGACAAATTCCGTAAATGTGGTTAATCCTTAGGAGAACTGTAAAAAGTTAAATTATTTTTCATCTGATAATTTCAGCCCCTCTGAATAATTTTGATTAATTAATTTCAGAGGGGAATTTTTAAAAATTAAAATTATTTCAGGAATTCATTAGCTCCTGTGATTTTTCAATCAGCCATCTTCTGGATTCAATTGACTTTTCATTCTTAATTCTGAATATAAATTCGTCAATATTTTTAGGATTACCGGAAGATTTTATTCTCAGCAGTTCACCCGCATATCTGATGAATGTATTATTTCTGTTTTTGAAAAAACTGTTTAAATCTTTTGTGTAGGAGATATAATGCTTCATCGAATCAAGCACAGAAAAACACTGCTCTGTCTGATCCGTTTCATAGTAAATTCTGAAATAAAGATTCTTAATGTCAATCTTAAACATAAAAAAGTCATACTTAACTTTGATAAGATTTTCCAGGGCTTTGCCGTATTCTTTCTTTGCATGATAAAGCAGTGCAAGACAGTAGAGTTTCATATTATCCCTGAGGTTTATGTTCAGTTCATCCGAGTAACTGTTAATAAAATCCTCAAGCCAGTCGAGATGATTCAGGCTGAGAGCAGTTAAGACAATGTTTCTGAAATGCGATATATGAAAATCATCTTCCTTTCTCCATTTGTAAACACCGAGTTTCAGGCTTCTGTCGTTAATTTTAAACTGCTCTTCGGAAAATTCATGGAGGTTAGTTTTATTCTGCATAATTATACAGTATGAGCCCATAATTCCGAGTATTGTGTATTTCTCCGAATGTCCGAGTATATCAATGTGTTTGTCAAAAAGTTTCTTCAGCTCATAATAATATTTCTGACTGTCCGGAGCAACTGTCATTTTATGTATAAGATAACTTATCTCTATAAGAGGATAATATCTGTTGTTATTTTTCTTCAGCCCTTCAATGAATTTTCCTTCATTAAGATTTTCCACAAGAAAAAATCCGAGATTAAATCCGGGATCTTCCTGACCGAAGCTTTTTGAAACCTGTCTTATCTCAGTCAGTCTGAAACTTTTTATCAGCGCAAATATTACCGAATACTCTGCCATTTTAAAAAGTGAATCATAAAATTCATCCGTCTTCCCGGTTACGACACAATATTCCGCAAATGCTTTTGTAAGAAAGTATTTATCGGTAAAATCATCAGCGGAACCCTGCTCGTTTTTCAGCTGATATTCTTCAGCTGCTTTAAATTCTTTTTCAAATTCATTCAGAAGTTTTTTCGTTCTTAACTGATTCAGCAGATATAAATTCTTCCGGTTCGTGTCTTTTTTAAATTCAGAATAAGAAAGAAAATCCTTGCACAGAATAAAAAGCTCTGATGTATTTGTTTTCAGCAGACTGTATGCTTTCCTGTCGTCAGTTTTCCTTCCCGGAAATAAATTCTGTATAAGATACGCATCAGTAAGCTTATCGTCATTAAAATCCGGATGAAATTTCCTGAGTAATTTCAGCAGAGGAAGCGTATTTCTTCCTCTGTTCAGGTAAGGTGAAACGGAGAACTTTTCGAGTTCTTTCAACTCTTCAGAATTTAAGTTCTTTAAAAGACTTATAAGCTTTGTATTCTTCAATATTTCTGTTTGATAAATGTATTGTGAAATAATTAAATGCAAAATAGCTAAAAATAAGTTGTTTTTAAAGAAATATTATTGAAAGTCGTGTGTTTATGTGTGAACTTTTGAATAAAGTTTCTTTGCAGGGGATAAAATTTCAGCATAAATTTGCAGCAACTTTTATTAACCATTAATCAAAATCAAAATGAAAAATTCAATTTCAGTTTTAGTTTTACTGGCAGTTAATTTTCTATTCAGCCAGTATTTGTTTTCTCAGGGAATTCCGGGAGATCCGCTTTCGAGAGTTAAGGATCTCATTAATTCGGATGAAATAATTCTAATCAACAGCCAGACTCTCGCTTCAGATCCGAATGTTCACACTTCAAGAGCAAGGGTTTTTGACATTGACCTGAATCAGACAAATCCGGATCTTAAACTTCTTCCGAAAAATGTTCAGACTGATTCAGCCGTTACAGGGAATAAAAGAATGTCTGTCGCCTGCGGGAATTTTCTCGGAGGAACTTATAAGCATCTTGCCGGCGCATGGACAGGATTCAATAATTCTGTTATCATTTCTATCCCACAGATTAATTCTTCCGCAATGACCTGGACTAGCGCAAACAGGCTTGTTCTTTCAAATGCCGTGCTGCCTTCAAACAGATCTCCGAAAACTCCGGTGAGAATCGTTTCCGGAAATTTTTTCGGCGACTCAAAGGAAGAGCTGATCGTCGGATACATCGGATCTGATTCATCATATAAGTTAAAGCTTCTTACTGTTAACAATTCTCTTGTTCCTGTTAAAGGCGACAGCATTAACAATGAAAAAGCGGCACTGCTTTCTTCAAACAAACTTGATGCATTTGATATTGCAGTCGGGGATTTTGACGGTGACGGTTACGCGGAAGCAGGACTTGTGTTTGTAAAGAAACAGGGAACAGGCAGCTGGTCTGTAACCGTAAGAATTTACAAAATAAATTCATCGGGTAAATTTGTTTCCAAAGGAACTGTTAATATTTTCAATAATCCTACAAGCTATAATATTTCCAATGTTCAGATTTCCGCTTCCGCAAAGGATTTTAACTATAATGCAACTGATGAACTCGTAGCCGGATTTGCCACTACTCATTCAAATCTTCAGGAACCGGCAAATTATATTGATGTAATTCAGATTAAGGATTCGCTTAATACTGTTGTATCGACAACTTCACGAAGGGTGACGCTTCCGTATTCAAATGCATCAGAATCACGACCGTTTGAAATATCGGCTGCAGATCTGAACGGTGACGGAAAGAACGACATTGCGGCGGGAATCAACGGTGATATCTGGGCATTCAGCGTTAATGACAGCCTTATTCCCGTGCAGAGAATTCACGGTCCTTCTATTTACGGATGGGGAAGCGATGCAACTCCTTACTCCGACAGGATAATGGTTGCCGGCGATCTCGATTACAACAGACGCGCTGATATTGTTGCCGTTGGAAATCCGTACAGCTTAGACAATGACAATCAGCAGCTGAATATCTATGTCTATGAAGCAAACGCAGCGCTGACTTCGTTTGTCCTGAAAGGAAGAAAGGAAAATTATGAAAATATTTCTCTTAACGGAAACATGGGAAATCTGAGACACTTTGCTCTTGCGCTCGGCGACTTTAACGGTGACAGAGTCAGACTCGGCTCTGTAAATCATTATACAAGATCATTCGTAAAGCAGCCGCTTGTGATTTTGAATACGCCTCCGGTGCATTATGATATATTCGAACCGAGTACAACTGCTCATGATTTATCCGGATGTTTCCCGGGACTTAACTGCGGATTTTCATCCGATTACATTCAGACACAGACACAGGATACGACAATATCGGTTGAAGTTCACAGCGACTGGGGAGTGGACGCAACTCTGAGCGCTGGAGGAAATGTATTCGGCATAGGGGTTCAGGCAAGCATTAAAGGATCTTATGATGAAGGATTCGGAAACGTGCAGGGTTCGGGAAGCACAATAAGAGTTACCGAAGGACGAAGGGCTGAAGGTGACGATTATACATTTAATATAATTCAGGATTATGATTTTTATGAATATGCAGTTTATGACAGTCTGAATAACTTCCGCGGACATGTGATGACAATCGTTCCCGGACCGGTGACAAAGCTGTGGGTCGAATCAAAAGACGATTTCGTAATCGGCAACATATACAGACCTGAACATGAGCCGGGAAACATACTTTCATACAAGGATTCGCTTTCATTGTCAGAAGACACGGCTCAGCTTATATATCAGTTCAATCCGCAGACAGTCGGCAGCAGCGGGAGCAGTTTTGTTCAGCTTGAAATGGAAAACTTCCGTTCGACCGGCGCTGATACATCGAAGAAAATCGGGCTTGAAGTCGGAGGCTCGATAAGCGGATGGGGAATTGAAGTCGGAGTAAACGGCAGATACAGCGAGAGTCAGCTTTCAAGCGTTACGACAAAGGTCAGTTCATCAATGCTTTTAAGAGGGGATTTCGGAAGACTGAATCCTCCGTACAACCTGCCGCAGAATTCATATTACATAATTCCTTACGCATACTGGGCAAAGAACGGCGCGCTAGTAATGGATTACAAAGTAAACATTTCCGGAAATCCCGGTTCTTTCTGGAATACGAATTACGGCAACAAGACAGATTTATCAATGGCTCTTCCCTGGAGACTCGATCCGGAAAAAGGATTTCCACTTCCCGGAAGCGATACGGCTTACAGATTCAGATCAAAGGATGTTAGAATTTCCAAAACTGATCCGCAGGCGGGAGATACAATAACAATAAAAGCAAGAGTCAGCAATTACGGATTGCTTGACGTAACAGCTCCGGTTACAGTCAGATTCTACAAAGGCAATCCTTCTCAGGGAGGCACGCAGATCGGTCAGACAACTATCAGCGGCGGGCTTCAGACAAGAAAGTCCAAATACGCTTCAGTGTCCTGGATAGTGCCGGCATTCACACCGAGAAGCACGAGAATTTATGCGGTGATAGATCCGGATAATACAATTACGAATGAAGTTCATGAAAACAACAACAGAGGATGGGCTCCGTTGAGCGATTACTCTTTACCTGTTGAAATCACAGGAGAGCCTGCTGTTAATGTTCCGGATAAATTCGAACTGATGCAGAACTATCCGAATCCTTTTAATCCGAGCACGACAATCTCATTCAGCGTTCCTGCATTATCGGATGTCTCGCTTAAAATATATGATGCGCTCGGAAGAGAAGTCAGGACACTCGTTGACGAAAGGCTTTCATCCGGCAAATACAACATTACATGGAATGCATCGGATATGTCGAGCGGAACATATTTCTACAAACTGCAGTCCGGAAATGCAATGCTTACAAAAAAGCTGATGCTGG
>JAEUSI010000004.1 GCA_016788375.1 Ignavibacteria bacterium
ATGAAGGAGCATCAGTTAAGATAAAAATACAACCTCCGTACTGGAAAAGCTGGTGGTTTAAGGGTCTCGGAATAATAAGCCTGATGGCGGCGACTGGAATTACATACAGGCAGAGACTCGAGAAAGTTGAAAAGGAAAGAAAGGCGCAGGAAGAATTTTCGAGAAAGCTGATTGAGCTTCAGGAAGATGAAAGAAAGAGAATTGCTTCTGCGCTTCATGATACAATAGCTCAGGATGTGACAATTTCAAAGAACAAAGCGCTGATGGCACTCAGGCATAAGGATGACACAAAAAGAATGGAAAGCGCTCTGGAAGAAATTTCCGAAATGGCTTCATCCACAATAAAGGATGTAAGAAATATAACATACAATTTAAGACCTCATCAGCTTGACAGGATAGGATTCACGAAAACAATTAATTCAATAGTTAACGATGTTTCAAAATCCACTAATATAAAGTTCGAGTTCAGTTCCGATAATGCAGATGACCTGCTTTCAAAGGAAAACGAGATAAATCTGTTCAGAGTAATACAGGAAACGATAAACAACATAATGAATCATTCGAAGGCAAAAGCGGCAAAGCTGAATATCTCCGTGCTGGAAAATCACATGCTAATTACAATCAGCGATAACGGAACAGGGTTTAACGTTAACAGCAGGAAAATATTCGATGCAAAGCGCGGATTCGGACTGCCGGGAATTGCAGAGAGAATAAAATTAATGCACGGCGAGCTTAACATAGAATCGGAAATAAGCAAAGGAACAACTATAAGAATTAAAATACCAATAAATCCAAAATGAATACAAAAAAAATAAATATCATCATAGCCGATGATCATCCTATTTTCAGAAACGGATTAAAGCAGATTATCGAAGAAGAGGGAAATATTGAAATTATAGGATTCGCGGAGAACGGAGAGAGGGCATATGAGATTATAAAAGAACTTCAGCCTGATATTGCGGTGCTTGACATTGACATGCCTAAAATGACCGGAATGCAGGTGCTGAAAAAACTAAACGACGAAAAAATCAAAACGAAAATTATCTTCCTCACTGTATTTGCATCGGAAGATATTTTTGACGAGGCGATGGATCTCGGGGCTTGCGGTTATGTGCTTAAAGACTGCGCGGTAAACGATATTGCCGAATGCATCAGCAGGGTTTCGGAGGATAATTATTATCTGAGCCCGTCTATTTCAAATTTTCTTGTAAGCAGAAGGGATAAGATGAAAAAGCTTGAACTTGAAAAGCCCGCTTTAAGCAATCTCACAAAAACGGAACATACAGTGCTTCGAATGGTTGCCGACGGTATGACATCGAAGGAAATCGCGCATGAACTTTTTATCAGCTATAAAACAGTTGAAAATCACAGAACAAACATCAGCAATAAATTAAATCTCAAAGGCACTCACAGCCTCGTAAAATTTGCAATAGAAAACAAGCCGCTTCTGTAAAAAACAATCTGATTTATTTCAAATCACGCTGAAAACAACGGATTTTCAGCGTTACCGGATATTTTCACCTGCAGCATTCCGCTTCATACCGTAATGTTAATTCAATTACTTCTGAGTATTTACCCTTATACATCTGAATAAGTTCATTCATACATTTAGATTGTGTGCATTTATGTTAAATCGATGCGGTAATAGTGATTTTTGTATAGGGTTAATTAAAGGAAAACAAATCTGTTAACATCTGACTGAAACAGCAGTGTTAACAAAAAAAAGAACCTTCTGCTGCCGGTATTAAAACGCCGGCAGAATTTTAAAAAACATTAAACCGAAAGGAAACCAAAATGAGTAAAGCAATTAAAGTAATTCCGGCAGCAGTAATAATCTGTTTTGCAGTCATAAAATTCATATCAGCCGGCGATATAAAAGAGCCGTCAGAAAAAGCTGAATCAGTAAATGACACAGTTCAGATATTTCCGTCAGGAAACATAGTTCCCGATGAGCCTATAAATACGGAGAAATACCAAATGCCGACTCTGGGAAGATATTACAGCTTCTACATGACGGAGTTTTGAATAAACGGAAAATAGTTATCGGAGATGTAAGTATTGCAGGCAGTATATTGAAATTAATTATACTGTCTGCTTTTTATAAAACCGGAAGATTTTGATTTTTTAAATTCCCGCAGCATGAGAGTTCCTGCAAGAAAAAAGAAGAATGAAGAGAAGATGAAATTTGCTTCAATGGAAACGGATTTTAATATAATGTATCCGAGAAAAGGCGCAAATATGCCGCGCACGCCTGTAAGAGTAATATGAACAGCCTGATAATTTGCAACTTCACCGTGAGGTGAATAATAGATTGAGCTTAAATTCCACGACAGCGTAACTCCGCACATAAACACTCCGAAATAAAAATAAGTAAAATAAAGCAGAGCTTCGGGAGAAATCAACTGATTATCAACGCCGAATATTTTTATTGACAGAAGCAGCAGGGGATAAAAAATCAGCGCGAGAAACATATAGCCGCAGAACCTGGAGGGGTTTCCGGAGCCGTGTAACCTTCCCATAACAGGAGTGAACAGAATAGTCGCTGAATAGAATACGAGACCTTTGGCAACGGAAATCGGGGAATAATCCAGCTTAAGATTATCAACGAGAAAAATAGGAACTGCCGGACTTGCCGTCATAAATGCAATTCCATAAAGAAAAAAATATGTCTCAAATCTCAGGAACGATCTGTTTTCCCTGAATATCTTCAGCATGTTTCTGACAGGAAGAACGGCAATATCCCTGAACAATCTGAAATTTAACCATGAAAAAGTTTTTGTATGAATCCTGCTGAAAACCCTGCCCATGGAAATCATTTTCGCAAGCCCGATGTATGCGAGAATATCGAATACGCCTGCAAGCGGATAGAGTATTTTATACAGCTTGTAATTGAAATCCAGCAGATATCCGATAACAATTGAAACAACAAGAACAATTACCGTATAGACTCCGGATGCATAAGAATAATAGACGCTTCTTTTTTCGTCACTGTAATTATGCTTAAAGACAATATTCCATGCAGGTTTGATGAGAGAATCGGTATAACTGACTGCAGCAATACAGAAAATAAAAAAATCCGGAGATTCTGAAAGAGGTATGATAAAAAGAAATAATCTGCTGAAGACGGCCATAGCTATAATGGTTGCAGACTGATTGTCCGAGCGGTTGATTATTTCCGGTCCGTAGATTGAAAACAGAAAAGCAGAACTTGTAAGAAAAATAAAAACAGTAACCTGAAAATCCGTTGCAACAAGTGACTTCTTCAGTACAACTTCCATCAGTATCAGGATTCCGAATGACAATCCCGTAAAAATCTGAGATATCAGATGAAGGCGGAAAGTTCTTTTTTCCAGTTTATTAAATTCATCTGATTCAGGACGTATAAATTCCAAATTAAGCTTTCAGGTTTAAATCTTTTTCGATTTGAATATGCCTGAGATTAACTGTGACTTCAGGAAATTTACCCGCAATGTGCTGCAATGTTTTTTCCGCTGCATAGACAGAACGATGCTGACCGCCGGTACAGCCGAAACTTATCATAAGGCTTGTAAAATTTCTTTCGGTATAATTCATTACAGCTTTGTCAATAATTTCGTAAACGCTTTTCAGAAATTCCTGCATCAGTTCAGTCCCGTCAAGAAACTTGATAACTTCCGTATCTTTCCCCGTAAGAAATTTAAACTCATCTTTCCTTCCGGGATTTAAAATGAATCTGCAGTCAAATACAAAACCTCCTCCGTTTCCTGTTGAATCTTCAGGTATTCCAGATTTAAGATAACTGAATGAATTCAGATAAACAGTTAATGCCATACAATATTTTAATTAATGAAATAAAAAATCAGTAACAAAGAACTTACAAAAGAATTAACTCATCCGAACATAGAAAACTGATCCGAAAAATCTCTTCGAAAAGCTCCCTTGTTCAGAGGAGTATTCTTTGTATTCAGATTATATTTCCTGCATCCGGAATTGAAAATTTTCTGAATTGTGTCAGCCCATTCGCCATGTCCGGTAAGCCTTCTGCCGAAACTACTGTCATAGAGTTTTCCTCCGTGCACTTCCTTAATTCTGTTAATAATTTTATCAGCCCTGTCCGGAAATTCCCGCCTGAGCCAGTCAAGAAAAAGATCTTTCACTGAATGCGGAAGTCTCAGGATTACATTTCCTGCGGAAACCGCACCTCTGTCTGAAGCTTCTTTCAAAATAGACGGAATTTCTTCGTCAGTAAGTCCGGGAATTATGGGAGCAACATTCACGGAAACAGGGATATTAACTGAAGCAAGTATTTCAATCGTTTTCAGTCTCATATCCGGAGATGAAGTTCTTGGTTCCATAACTCTGTGCAGTTCTTTTTTCAGTGTAGTAACTGAAATCACAACTCTTATTAAATTCATTTCAGACAGACTTTTTACAATATCAATATCTCTGAGAACGAGCGCATTCTTTGTAATCAGTGCGAGAGGATTTCTGAATTTCAGAAATACATCAAGACACTTTCTTGTAATTCCGAGTTTTCTTTCAGTGGGCTGATAGCAGTCGGTATTTCCCGAAAAAAATACAGTCTGAGGAATCCAGCTCTTTTTTGAAAACTCTGCCGAAAGCAGTTCGGCTGCATTATGCTTGACCATAATTTTAGTTTCAAAATCAATGCCTGAAGAATAACCGAGATATTCATGTGTCGGTCTGGCATAACAGTAAATGCATCCGTGCTCACATCCCCGGTAAGGATTAATACTGTAACCTGCGCCGAGATCCGGGCTTTCATTTTTTACAAGAACTGATTTAGAATGATCGCTTAATAACTGTGTGCTTACATTTTTCTCATCTTCTTCAAAATTATAATACTCTGCATATTCATCATATTTAAAATCAGTGAATGATTTTTCAAATCTGTTCGGAAGATTGAACTGCGAACCGCGTCCTTTGATGATTTTTTTATTCACGGTTCAAACTAAAAAAGCAGCCTTAATGATTTAAGGGTAAAAATTTTCTCTTAAAAAAACAGATTAAGAACATCCGGAGAAATAACAATAACGAATTTACATTTCACATTATACTTCGTAGTACAGATGGAATTCATAAGGATGCGGTCTCAGCTGAACTTCCTTAATTTCCTTTTTCATTTTATAATCGATCCATGTACTGATAAGATTGTCGGAAAACACTCCGCCCTGTTTTAGATAATCATTATCCTCTTCAAGTCTGTGCATGGCAGCAGTAAGATCTTCTGGAGCATGCGGGATTTTCTTAAGTTCATCTTCACTTAAATGATAAATATCCATATCAAGATGTTCGCCCGGATTAATTTTATTTATCACGCCGTCAAGACCTGCAAGAAGAATTGCAGAAAATGCAAGATAAGGATTAGCTGTTCCGTCCGGACATCTGAATTCTATTCTTTTGGCTTTCGGATTATCGGAATACATCGGTATCCTTATCGCAGCGCTTCTGTTGCTTTTAGAATATGCAAGATTAACAGGAGCTTCATATCCGGGAACAAGTCTTTTATACGAGTTTGTTGTCGGGTTTGTAAATGCAAGAACCGAAGGTGCATGTTTAAGAAGACCGCCGATAAAGTTCAGTGCCATTTCACTTAAGCCTGCATACTGATCACCTGCAAAAAGCGGTTTTCCTTCTTTCCAGAGACTCACATGAGTATGCATTCCGCTGCCGTTGTCACCGAAAATCGGTTTCGGCATGAATGTAGCCGTTTTACCGACTGACCTTGCCGTGTTTTTTACAATATATTTGAACATCTGAAGACTGTCAGCGCAGTCAAGCAGCGGACAGTATTTGAAATCTATTTCTGACTGACCGCCGGTAGCAACTTCATGATGATGCATTTCCACATCAATGCCTGCATTTATCAGATTTTCCACCATAAGACTTCGCAGATCATTTGTCGAATCAGACGGCGGAACAGGAAAATAACCTTCCTTCAGTCTGATTTTATGTCCGAGATTCATTTCCTTTTCACTGCCGGTATTCCAGAAACCTTCGATAGAATCTATTTTATACCAGCTTGAATATTCGTTAATATTATAAGCTACATGATCAAGAATAAAAAATTCTGCTTCGGGTCCGAAATAAGCAGTATCTGCTATACCAGTAGATTTAAGATATTCAACTGCTTTTTTTGCAAGATTTCTCGGATCCATTCCGTAAATCAGCTTGGATTCGGGTTCATATATATTACAGATAAGACTCATTGTCTTGATTGTCATAAAAGGATCAATATTAGCAGTAGCCGGATCCGGTACTGCAAGCATATCTGAATCATTAATATTTTTCCAGCCTCTGATAGACGAACCGTCAAATCCGATCCCTTCATAAAAACTTGACTCGCTTAATTTTGAAACAGGAATGGTCAGATGCTGCCACTGACCCGGAAGATCTGTAAATCTCAGATCAATCATTCTGACTTCTTTTTCTTTAATCAGCTTAAATACATCATTGATTCTTTTAAGCTTTTCCTTTTCTTCTTCGATTGTTGTTTTTTCTGCCATGATTTGATTTATTTTAATTTATTAATTTAAAAAATTTTAATTCCCGGATAAAAATTTACTTACAGTTTTAACCCGATTTCAGCTGATTCCTTATGCGAAGAAAGGACTAAATTCGTTTTTGTTGATTTCACTCCGGGCCAGCTCTGTATTTTTGATAAAAGTTTTTCCAGAGAAGATGTGTTTTCTGTTCTGATTTTTAAAATATGCGAGCCTTCACCGGTGATTGCATGACATTCGAGAATATCCTTCGTATTCTGACAATGGTCAATGAACTGATTGTAATATTTCGAGGATTCACTCACTACGAAGATAAAGCATGTAATATCATGTTTCAGCTTCTTATGATTCAGTTTCGCATTATATGATAAAATATAACCGTGAGATTCCAGCCTTGATATTCTGTCCGCCGTTGACGGAAGCGAAAGCCCGACAATTTCAGCAAGCTCGTTTTTTCTTATCTGACAGTTTCTCTGAAGCTCAGACAGAATTTTATAATCGATGCCGTCGAGTTTTATTTCTTCGCTGTATTTGGATTGAGTTGAAATGACTAATTTATTTAGGTTACTTATTAATTTTGCCTTACAAAATAAGGCATTTGGTTTTATTTGTCAACTAATATATTGTTCACTTAGTTATTTCCCGGACCGGGCTTTATCCTTACACAAAACAGGATTTTAAAAATACATTATATTACACCGGATAAATTCCAAGGAAAGTAATGAACACAATTGCACAAAAATAAATATATAAATGACTTTATAAGGAAATCTGTCTTGTAACTGATTTGTTTAATCTGAATCCTATATAATTCATTTAAATTTTTCTGTTTTTATTGAATTTTTCATTGCAAATATAGTTTTTCTGACTTAATTTTGACCAAGATAGAGAGGGGATACGCCAAAAGTGGCAGTCCCCTTTTTTATTTAACGCAATTTGGCGATAGAAATCAGAATCTCAAAGTTCTGAATTTTTAAAATCAAGTATTTAAGGAATCAGTTATTTAAATTCAAAATAATTTAAACCTTAAAACCGAAAGGAGAAAAATATGAGAAATCGTTTATATCTCCACCCTCCGTAGAGTTATTATGAATAAAATTCAATCCGTTATAATTTTTCCACTGTAAATAAATTCAAAACTTTTAATTAAAGGAGTTAAAAATGAAATCAGTAGTTAATAAATTATTTATGGCATTATTGATTGCATTATCGTTTGCTTGTTTTTTGAATAATGCAAATGCCGCACAGGACACAAAAGGAAACAACTTCTGGTTAATGTTCAATGATAATTCTTTAGGTTCACAAACTTTGTCATTGTTCGTAACAACATCAGATGCAGGTGTAGTAGTGGATGTTACAGGTCCGTTTGCACCGATATTAGGAGTTCCAATTCCTGCAGGTACAATCACGACAATTTCAATTCCCGCATCTGCAATGGTAACCTATAATGATGCTCAGGCATTTGACGGGATTCATTTAGTCACGCAAAATCCTCTTCATGAAGTAACTGTTTACGGACTGAACAGAGCTCAGTACACAACTGATGCTTATTTAGGATTGCCTGTTGACATTCTTGGCACAGAATATTATCCGCTTGGATTCTTGAATAACAATGTTCTTGGAACGTTATTCGGAATAGTCGGAACTGCAGCCGGAACTCAGGTGGAAATTACACCTTCAGCCACTACAATGGGACACCCGGCCGGAGTTACCTACACAATTACTTTAGGAGCGGGAGAAACATATCAGCTTAAAAATGAAGCCAACAGCGGAGCGGATTTAAGCGGAACAAAGATTAAATCACTTGGTGCACCGATTGCTGTATTCGGAGGTCACAAATGCTCAAACGTACCGGTAGTATTTTACTGCTGCTGTGATCACATTGTAGAAATGGTTCCTCCGACATCAACATGGGGAAGAAATTTTGTCACATTCCCGCTTGCAACAAGGTTAAACGGAGACTCATGGAGATTCCTTGCAAAAGATAACGGAACTACAATCACGGTAACACCAGGACCGGTAATTCCGGTATTGAATGCAGGAGATGTTTATGATGTAATTCTCACATCGGCTGCAGTAATAAATTCAAATAATCCGATTCTTGTAGCACAGTACTCAAATTCATCTTTTTATGACGGTGTAACATCAGATCCGTTTGAAATGCTGATTCCGCCATATGAACAGTTTCTGCCATCCTACGTAGTTTCAACACCAGCAACAGGATTTACAAACAACTTCCTTAACATAGTTGCGCCGACATCAATAGTTCCGGCAGGCGTACTTGTTGACGGACTGAATGTTGCAGGATGGTTACCTATAGGCGGAGGATTTTCCGGAGTACAGGTTCCTGTAGCATTAAACAGCCATTCAGTTACGGGAACACTTCCTGTCGGAGTATTCAGCTATGGGTTTGCAGATTATGATTCATACGGATATCCGGGCGGACAGTCATTATCTCCGGTTGCTGTTGTAACAAATCTTGATGCAACACCGGAATTTTCAACTAACTTAGTCGGACAGACTCACTGCATAGATGCACTGGTAACTGATCAGTTCAATTCACCTGTAGTAGGAATCAGAGTTGACTTCCAGATTATCGGAGCAAATCCCGGAAACGGATTTGCGTTTTCAAACACACTCGGTGTAGCACAGTACTGTTACGTAGGATCTCATGTCGGATGTGATACAATAATCTGCACGACAGGAAATCTTGTTGATACGGTGTATAAATGCTGGCAGCCAGCATTACCGGTTGAATTATCGGCATTCACAGCATCTGTTAACAGGAAAGACATAACTCTTAACTGGTCAACTTCTGAAGAAATCAACAATTCAGGTTTTGATCTGGAAAGAAAAACTGTCGATGCAACGGAATGGACAAAGATTACATTTGTACAGGGCAACGGAAACACAAACGAACCGAAGAATTACACATTCACAGACAAGAATCTGAATGCAGGTAAGTATAATTACAGACTGAAACAGATAGACTTCAATGGTAATTTCCAATATTTCACATTAAGCAGTGAAGTTGAAATTTCTGTTCCGGCAAAATTTGACCTGATGCAGAACTATCCGAATCCGTTCAACCCGACCACAAAGATTGATTTTGAAATTCCGAGAGACGGAAACGTAATGATGACTGTATATGACAACAGCGGTAAACTTGTTTCAACAATCGTAAATGAATTTAAATCAGCCGGATATTATACGGTTCAGTTTACTCCGACTAATTTATCGAGCGGAGTTTATTTCTACAAACTCGAATCAAACGGCTTTACAAAGATCATGAAGATGACACTGCTGAAATAATTTATCATGTTATCTGAATTTTCATTAACGGATAATTCCGTTTATAAAAATCATAAAGGCGGACCGGAGAGGCTCCGCCTTTATTTTTTGATAATTCAAATCCGCAGCATTAATCCTGAATTTCATTTAATGTATTGATACAAAGTTAATATGAATTTAAATTAGACAAACAACCGGTTCTTATTTCCTAATCTTAAACATAACTAATATGAACATTTACAGAATAATGATTGCAAATGCAGTTGTCTTAATAGGTCTCGGAGTATTCGGTTATTTTATTTCAGGCAGTCCTACTGCTCTGATCGCTCCGGCAATCGGAATTATACTTATTATACTCTCCTTTCCGGTTAAAAACGAAAATAAAACTGCTGCTCACATCACAGCCGTAATAACTCTGATTTCAGCGGTAATGTTTTTTGTAACTGGATTTCTCAGGTCAAATATGCTTGTAATAGTGATGGCTTTATTCACTTCATTTGCACTCTATATGTATATAATGGATTTTGTGAGAAGAAAAAAGGAAAGAGAAGAGAAGTCTTCAGCCGGTTAAAATAAAATTATCATACTTTTTCGATCTCTTTTTTTCCGAATAATCCGGTTGGTTTTACAAGTAAGATTATTATCAGAATTGCAAATGCAATAGCATCCCTGTATGTCGGCGATAAATAACCGACTGTAAATGTTTCCACAAGCCCGATTATAAGTCCCCCTACCGATGCACCGGGAAAATTTCCGATTCCTCCCAGAACTGCCGCTATGAAAGCCTTTAATCCGGGAAGCATTCCCATAAGCGGATCAATGCTCGGATAATTAATGCTGTACAATATTCCTGCTGCGCCTGCAAGTGATGAACCTATAATAAAAGTAAATGAAATAACATTATTAATGTTAATTCCCATTAAAGAGGCAGCCGTAAGATTATTTGATACGGCTCTGATTGCTATTCCCATTTTTGTTTTCATTACAATTATCCTGAGTGCGAACATCAGCACAGTAGATGAAATCAGTACAACTATCTGATTTGAACCTATCGTCGCTCCGAATACATTAAAGCTTACATTTTCGATAATTGTCGGGAATGATTTCGGATCTGCTCCGAAGAGAAGCTGACCTGTATACTGCAGGAAAAGAGATACGCCGATTGCTGTTATCAGTACTGTAAGTTTGGATGAATTTCTTAAAGGCTTGTAAGCGAGCTTTTCAATGATTACACCTATAAGCGAGGTTATCGTCATCGTGAGAATGAGTATAACAACTGCCATTACAATATCCGGGTTATTTACTCCGAATGCTCTTGCCAGATAATATCCGCTGAATGCACCCAGCATAAATATCTCCCCGTGTGCAAAGTTAATAAATTTCAGAATACCGTATACCATCGTATATCCAAGTGCAATCAGAGCATATATACTTCCGAGTGAAAGACCGTTGATAAGCTGCTGTAAAAATTCAGACATGTTTCATTTAATATTTGTAACCGGAAATCTCACTTGCGACAACATGAAATTAAATTTATTTAAAATTAAGGTGCAATGGTTTCTTTATAAACAAAGTTACCGTTCTTTATCTCCATTACTACAGCAGGCTTGACTGCATTGCGCTGTTCGTTGATCGTAATTATTCCCGTTACACCAGGATAGTCCTTAACTTTCGCAAGTTCGTTTTTTATCTTTTCGCCTTCGACAGAATTTGCCTTTTTGATAGCATCAAATAAAATCATTCCTGCATCATAAGCAAGAAAAGCCATTGCATCGGGTTTTGAGTTATATTTCTGCTGATACTTTTTAATGAAATTCTGTATAACCGGCGAAGGATCATCTGCAGATACATGCGTGGAAAAAAAGCTTCCTTCTAGCGCATCCTTTGCTTTTCCTTCAGTAAGTTTCTCTGATTCCCATCCGTCACTTCCGAACAAGGTGCAGTTAAGACCGATTTCTCTCGCCTGAATCGAAATTAAGTTTACATCGGTATAGTATCCCGGAATAAATACTGATTCGGGATTTTTTGCTTTTATAGCCGTAAGCTGTGCCTTAAAGTCCTTATCGCCGGCGCTGTATTTCTGTTCTTCGACTATCTCTCCTCCGGATTCAAGAAAAACTTTCTTAAAATTATCGGCAAGTCCGGTCGAATAAGCATTTTTCTGATCAATCAGCAGAGCAACCTTTTTAACTTTCATTGAATTCAGGGCGAACTTGCTCATCACATTCGCCTGAAATGGATCTATAAAACATACTCTGAAGATATAGTCCCCAATTGATGTAACTTCAGGATTTGTAGATGCAGGCGTTATCATCGGAATTTTTGCAGCCTGGCATATCGGAGCACCGGCTTTGCTTCTTGATGAAGCTACTTCGCCGATGATTGCAACGACTTTATCCCTGTTAATCAGCTTCTGTACGACTGTCTGCGTCTCTGAAGGCTTTCCCTGATTATCTTCAGTAATCAGCTTTATTTGCTTTCCGAGTACTCCTCCTTTGCTGTTAATTTCTTCCACTGCAAGTACAAGCCCGTTATGTTCGGATTGTCCGAATGTAGCTTCACTGCCTGTAAGCGAAGCATATTCTCCTATAAGAATTTCATTGGATGTGTTTGACTTGTTGCACGAATACAAAACTATTGCAAAAATTATTATGCATAATACTGAAGCCTGTTTCAAAAAGTTTTTCATGCCTGTTTTTTAAAATTAAAAGTGGATTAAAATAATTTTAATAGATTTTAAAAACAATTTCATTTGAATACCAAACCTTGTCTGTCCGGATTTTTTCAGGCTTTATGATTTTGTTTAAAAATTTTTAAAAAGTACTCAGCTGATTTTAAGAGATGCGTTAAAGATCAGGAATTGCCGGTTCATTTTGACCTTGGGTTTTTAATATTCCTGCCGCTTCTGTTTCCCAGTCCGTCATAGGAGGCGTATTTGTAAAGATCATGAAAAGTCGGATAATTGAAAACAGTTGCTATTACCTGATCAAGCGTTTTACCGTCCTGAACAAGAGTCATTCCGTAATGAATAAGCTCGGTTGCCATTCTGCCGATGATATGAACTCCGAGGATTATTTTTGTGTCATTGTCAAAAACCATTTTCAGAAATCCGTCATCCGGTGAACCCTGTATCATTCCTCTTGCAATTTCGCGGACTCTGCTGACTCCGGTGTTGTAAGAAATTCCCTTTGAACCGGCTTCTTTTTCTGTCATCCCGACCATTGAAACTTCCGGTACAGTGTATATCCCGTACGGGAAAATTTTATGAACGGTATCAAGGTCCCGGATTTTATACATATGGGAAACTGCAACCCTGCCCTGATCCATACTCGTGCTTGCCAGAGCAGGAAATCCTATGACATCTCCTGCTGCATATATATGAGGAATATTTGTCTGATAATTTTCATTGACAAGAATTGTTTCACGTACACCGGTTTCAATCCCGGCTTTCTCAAGACTGAGTTCTCTTATGTTTCCGCTTCTGCCGGCTGCATACAGCACCATATCGGTTTCAAGTTCCTCGCCGTTTTTTAAGACAAGCCGGATATTGTCCTTTGCTTTTGCAGGTTTGAAAAAATTCCTGACTGAAGAATTGAATAAAATTTCTATACCCTGCCTTTTCATCTGCACTACAAGAGCATCCGCCACTTCCTCATCAAGAAACGGCAGTATATTGTCTCTGTTGTTGATAAGATAAACTTTTACTCCCATCGCCGCATAAATTGTAGCATACTCACATCCGATAACTCCGGCACCGATTACACAAAGTGACTTAGGAAACCGTTTTATGTTCAGGATCGTATCCGAATCATGAATCCTCTTTCCGTCAAAAGGTATTTCCGGAGGATTTGCAGGATAAGAACCGGTTGCTATGAGAATATTCTTTCCTTCTATCACTGATTCTTTTTCACCCCGAATAAGTATTCTGTTTTTATCAGTAAATGATCCTGCTCCCCTGTAAATCTCAACTTTATGTCTGAAAAGATTATTGACTACTTCATCCTGCATTTCCTTTCTTGATAAATCACGCCTGTAAGTAAACTGAGTGTGTTTTGTTTTGCGCAGACGGTGATCTGACTTCTCAAAAATATGTTTTTCATATACTCGTGAAAAATACAGTGCAGTTTCTTTCAGAGCTTTTGAAGGAAGAGTCCCTGTCTGCACGCCTGCTCCGCCTGCATCCCGGGATTTTTCTACCAATGCTACTTTCTTTCCGAAGTAAGCCGCTTTGACAGCAGCTTTTTCGCCCGCAGGTCCGGAGCCGATTACAATCAGATCATAGGTGTTTGTTTCAGGCATCAGTTTAATGAAATTATTGCAAAAATGTTTTTGTAATGTAGAATTTTCAATCTGCAAGTTCAAAGACAAATCTAAGTAGTTATTCAATTCTAATCTTTTTCCGCCAAAGTATATACTTTCTAATAATATCAAGTAATCTTGCGTAAGTCGGAAAAAGGATTCAGCAAAGTACGGGAAAATTCAAAATAAAATTGTTATTTTATTTATATGAAAATTAAAGCTGACAGTCCGGATGAATACATTTCCGGAATAGAAGATTCCGAAAAACAAAAAGCCGTCAAAAAACTTCGGGAAGTGATTTTAAAAAATCTGCCTGAAGGTTTCAAGGAATGCATGAACTACGGGATGATAGGATACGTTGTTCCTCACTCTGTGTATCCGGACGGATATCACTGTAACCCGGAACTTCCTCTCCCATTTATCTGCATTGCTAGTCAGAAACATTTCATTGCACTGTATCATATGGGTATTTATGCAAATCCTGTTTTAATGAAATGGTTTACGGAAGAACATAAGAAACGTGTTTCATCTAAACTTGACATGGGCAAAAGCTGCATCCGGTATAAAAAGCCTGCCGAAATTCCTTTTAGTCTGATTGGTGAGCTTATAAGCAAAATGTCTGCAGATGAATGGATAAAAATGTATGAGACTGCTTTTAAATCAGGGAAAAAGAACATCAAAAAGTCTTAACACAATGAATTGTATTCCGTCAGGAATAAACGGCGTTGAAGCCGGAGATTTGAGAAAATTTCTTTCGGAATATTTATGACTGCATGCAAAAGAAAGTTTGTATTTTATGCATATCCGGAAATACTGCGGTAATGATTGCGAAATTTTCTTACTGTTTAATTCAGATTGTACTTAACAGGCTCAAAAAGCAACCAAAAGAAATTCATTCTGAAACATTGAAAGATATCACGGAGCAAGTATTCCTTATATGAATTTTCTTTAATAAAAATAAATTTATTAAATTTTCCGGTAAATTTTTCAGCTGTGGAATTAAGTGCGCCTTTTTACGTTGCGATTGTCTTTATCCTCACTGCAATATTAACATTGTATCTGTTTTTCATTGTCTTAAGAAATTCTTCCGGTTATTCTCACCTTTCAGGCAAAATTACTTTAGTGTTGATTTTATGGCTGTTAATTCAGGCGCTGCTTTCAGTTTCCGGTTTGTACAGTACGGATACAAAAAATTTTCCTCCGAAATTCATATTACTCGTATTGCCTCCGTTGATTACAATTCTGATAGTATTTCTTTCTGAAAAAGGCAGGTCGTTTTGCGACAGTCTTCCTCTTCTGAATCTGACTTATCTTAGTATAGTCAGAATACCGGTTGAATTTGTGCTTCTGTGGCTGTTCTTTTATAAAGCTGTTCCTGGATTAATGACTTTCGAGGGAAGGAATTTCGATATAATTGCCGGTATTACTGCGCCGTTTGTAGCTTATTATGGTATTAAGGAAAAGAAATTAACCGAAAAGATGATTATGCTGTGGCATGTTGTTTGTCTCGGACTTCTTATAAACATAATTATGATTGCTTTTTTGTCCGCGCCGTTTGCAACTCAGAAGTTTGCCTATGATATGCCTAATATTGCTGTTTTGTATTTTCCTTACAGCTGGCTTCCGGGATTTATTGTTCCTGCCGTATTATTAAGCCACCTTGTTTCAATCAGGCAGCTGACCGGAAAACTTAAGCTTTGAGTATACTACATTTCCCTTGAAGAGATTTTTTTCTTCAGCTGTGAAAGATGCCATGTTATATTGATTTCCTTCGGACATGCTTCAATACAGTTGAATATTGTATGACATCTCCAGATTCCGTCAGGTGTATCGAGTATATCCAGCCTCTCATCCGCGCCTTCATCTCTTGTGTCATTTATGAATCTGTATGCCCTTAGCATTGCAGCAGGACCGATATAGTTTTCGTTTGTCCATGTAGACGGACAGCTTGTAGTACAGCATGCGCAGAGAATGCATTTGGCAGATTCAAATAATTTTTCTGCATCTTCATTCGACTGAAGTCTTTCACTGTTTGGAGGGGGGGGGAGTTATTTATCAGATAAGGTTTTACAACCTCGTACTTTGCAAAAAATGAGGACATATCAACCACAAGGTCTTTTATTATCGGTAATGCCGGCAGCGGCTCGAGAGTAATTACATTTTTTGTATTAATGTCCTTAAGAAGAAGAGAACATGCGAGTTTGTTTTTACCGTTTATTTTCATTCCGTCGCTTCCGCAGATTCCGTGCGCGCATGAACGTCTGAATGTCAGGGATCCGTCATAATTTCCTTTTATCTCATGAAGTACATCCAGCAGCCGCCAGTCACCGCTTACGTTCTTAACATTAAAATTCTGAAAATACGGCTGTGTATCTTTCTCGGGATTGAACCTTAGAATTTTTAATTGAATATCCATGTGTGATTATTTAATTCAGTTTAAAATCTGTTTTTAATATTTGGATGAACCTATCTTTATCTGGACAGGCGTACATTTGATCTATTAGTTTATAACCTTCCGGAACATTTCCCAGTGTATGATATTCCGCAGTAATTGCCGCAAGTATGGCTTTAACTGCTCCTGCATCTGTGTTGAAAGTATCTTCATCCGCCTGCATACACTTATATCCCGTGTCCGTATACTGCTTAAGTTCTTCTTCAAGATCCTTTATGTGAGCACTGACTATATCCGGAAATTTATTCGTAACATTGATAAATTTTCCTTTGTCAAATCCGAAAATCAGCAGATTAAACTGTGACTGAGCATAGTTTGTAAATTCATATGCAAACATATCATTTACTCCGGTAATTTCCTGCTTTTTATCGTTGTTTAAATCCGTGATTTCATAAAATGAATTACCCCAGTTAACGGAATCTGTGAATACAAACTTGCTATTTTTGAATTCACCGGCAAAAAGTGACGTGCAGCAATGCGCTCCGCCGCTGTAATTCTGAATCAGAATTTCCCTCTTTCCGTTTCCGTCCAGATCATAATCCTTTATTTCGGTTATTCTGTCGTAATATGTTTTTTTAAATATAACATTCTTCCTTTTCTTAATTTTTAATACAGTCGTAAAAGATGCAGTGTCATATTTTGCCTGAAATAAATATTCCTTATATCTGAATTTTATGTTGTTATTCTGTGCACCGGAATATCCGCCTTTAAATGATAATATAAACACAAAAGCAATAAATAAAATAATTTTCATAGCATATTAATACTTCCTTTCCATCGGCTGATATCTTGTTACAACAACAGGCTTGTATTTGATTTCAGGAGCGCTGCCTTTCTTTTCAAATGCAAATGTATGCTTCATCCATTCCTGATCATTTCTCTTGGGAAAATCTTCTCTTGTATGTGCTCCCCGGCTTTCTGTTCTGTTATAAGCTCCGTAAACAGTAGCTTCCGCATTCTTAAGCAGATTATCCAGTTCAATCGCTTCCACAAGTTCAGTATTAAACACCTTGCTCTTGTCCTGAATTGAAATGTTCCTGTATCTTTCTTTAAGCTCTTCCAGTTTCAAAATCATTTTTTTCAGACCTTCTTCCGTCCTGAATACTCCGCAGTCTTCCATCATTGTATTCTGTAGTTCAGTTCTGATATTCACTGCTTTCTCCGTTCCGTTCGAATTCAGCAAACCTGCTATTATTTCTTTAGTCCTTTCGTCCGCATCATTTCTTACTTCGGTAAAGGAAGCATTCTTCAGATAATCTGAAATAGCCTTGCCTCCTCTTCTTCCGAAAACCACCAGATCAAGAAGAGAGTTTGTTCCGAGTCTGTTAGCTCCGTGAACGGAAACACAGGCGCATTCACCCGCCGCATATAATCCTTTTACAATGTCGCCTTTTTCATTCATCAGAACTTCACAGTTCACATTTGTCGGAATTCCTCCCATTGCGTAATGAGCAGTAGGCTGAATTGGAATCGGCTCTGTTGTCGGCTCAACTCCGAGATATGTTCTCGCAAAACCCGTTATCTCCGGTAATTTGTCATCTATGACTTCTTTCCCGAGATGAGTCAGATCAAGCAGAACGTAATCTGTGCCGTCACTGCCTCTTATGCCTCTCCCTTCCCTGATTTCACTTATTATTGCTCTCGAAACCATATCTCTCGGTGCGAGATCCATTACCGACGGAGCATATCGAGACATGAATCTTTCTCCGTCTTTATTTTTCAGAATTCCCCCTTCGCCTCTTGCAGCTTCGCTTACAAGTATGCCGAGTTTCCACAGTCCTGTAGGATGGAACTGAAAGAATTCCATGTCTTCAAGTGGAAGTCCGGCATTATATACAAGTGCCATACCGTCGCCGGTTCCCACATGCGCATTTGATGTAATTCTGAAAACCCTTCCGTAGCCGCCTGTTGCAAACATCACTGCCTTTGCCTGAAAAATATGAACTTCTGAATTTGCAATATCAAATGCTACTACGCCTTTGCAGACTCCGTTTTCCATTAATAGTTCGGTTACGAAAAACTCGGAATAAAATGTAACCTGGTTCTTTATCGAATTTTCAAATAATGTCTGAAGCATCACATGTCCTGTTCTGTCTGCCGAATAACATGATCTTTTTACGGGAACTCTTTTTCCGAACGGATCATTTTTATCCGCAGGTTTTGTATGACCTCCGAAAAATCTCTGTGCAATCTGCCCGTTCTCATTTCTTGAAAAAGGCATGCCCATGTGCTCAAGTTCAATTATCGCCCTGATCGCATCTTTGCACATTACTTCAATCGAATCCTGATCGCCGAGATAATCGCTTCCTTTGACAGTATCAAATGCATGATTTTCCCAGCTGTCTTCTTCCATGTTTGACAGTGCAGCGCAAACTCCGCCCTGTGCTGTGCCTGTGTGAGATCTCGGAGGATAAACTTTTGAAATCACTGCGCATGAATATTCTTTTGGAATTTCAACTGCTGCCCGGAGTCCGGCTCCGCCTGCTCCGATAATTACTACATCGTATGTTTTTATCATATTGTTTATTTGTTACGTCCGGAAAAAACGATAATTCTGAACTGCAGTTTGTCAGTCGCTGATCACCGCTTTATAGACGTGTTTATAATTATTAAAATC
Source organism: Ignavibacteria bacterium (assembly GCA_016788375.1). GTDB lineage: Bacteria > Bacteroidota > Ignavibacteria > Tepidaquicellales > Tepidaquicellaceae > JAEUSI01. The sequence goes on from JAEUSI010000004.1 coordinate 19,163, forward strand.
CGTTTTAATTAAAATTACTTTGATTAAAAACGCTTTTCTGAAAATTAAATTTTAATTTACATACCCGGTAACCAACTTCATCAGTTATTTTCATTCTTCCATATTCATAATTTCTTTATACAGGTCAAGTTTTTTCTCATTGTCTTTTGTATCGTAAACATAAACATCTCTGAGTTCCAGATATGACATAATAGCATCAAGCTTTCTTCCTTCTATTACGGCAATTTTCCCCATTAAATACTGCAGATCAATGCTGTTAAACTGTATGCTGCCCTTTTGCAGAAGTTCATTTTCATAAGCTCTCTGCAAATATTTTTTTGCTTTTTTATAATTCCTGAACTCATTAAAATATATTTTTCCGAGCTGTAAATTTGCTTCATTGTAATTTGAATCAAGCGCAAGAAGCTTGTTGTATTCTTTTACAGCGCTTTTGTAATCTCCGGTTTTCTCGTAAATTCCTGCTATCTGATAATAAATAAAATACAGAGTGTTGTCCTGCTTTAACATTTTTTCATAAAACTGAATTGCCTTGCCGTATTCTTTTGAAGTTGAATATGCTTCGGCAAGATTTGATGAAAGCAGATTCAGCAGGCTGTCTGAATCAAATCTATATCTGATATCCTTATAAAGATTTTCGGCTTTGCTGAAATTATCTGTCAGGACATACATGTCAAGCAGTTCCTGATACACCGCAAATGAATCCGGTTTCATGCTGATGCACTTTTGAAAATACTTTTCGGCTGTCTGCAGCCTGCTTCTGTTTACAGAATCCTGCTTTACAATGAAAGTATCAGTCATTTTCATCGTATCCTTTAATCTTGAATAAGACCAGTCGTAAGTGACCTGTGATTTCAAATCTCTTGCAAGCTTTAAGTTTGTATTGAAAAGATTTTCTTCCTTTTTTACAAGTATAGCCGAATCATTTATATAATTCTTTGTTTCTTCAAGCGCTGAAAGTTTTCTGAATGTATTTATTGCTACGGCAAAATTCAGGTTTCCGTATCCTGTGTAAGTAAATGTCGTAACACCGATAACCTCGCCTTTCGTATTGAAAAGCGCTCCTCCGCTGTTTCCGGGTGATATTGCCGCCGTTATCTGAATGACTTTCTCATATTGCTTTTCCACCGATTCATATGTAACCGGATCGGTAAAACTTACTTTTTCATTTTCTCTGACAGCTGCCACTATACCGGATGAAATTGTATACTCGTATCCGAGCGGACTGCCTATTGCATAAACTTCTGTTCCGGCTTTTACATTATCCGAATTCCCTAATTTTACGACGGGAAATTTTTTGTTATCCGGATTTATCAGTTTTAATATTGCAAAGTCATTTATTTCATCCGAAAGTATCAGCTCGGCTCCGTAAAACATCCCGTCGCTTGTTTTCACAATAAGACTGTCAATGTTCTCTGTAACATGATAATTTGTCCCTATCAGTCCGTCTTCCCCGAATATAAATCCGCTGCCGCTGAGTACTGTTGTATCAATATACCTGAATGATGTATAGGAATAATAATTTCTGTCATGAAACCATATCGAAATCAGAGCTGGCTTGAACTTTTCAATTATTTCTCCGGCGTTTAAATCATCATTCTTTTTTTCCTTAAAATGATGTGTTACTTCTTCCTGCGTTAATGCCGTATCTGTAAATGCCGCTATCAGTAAAAATACAGTGATGATTATTTTTATAAAACTCCGCGATACTATATCTGATCCAAACCTGAATAACCTTAATATATATCTCAATTTAACTTTTTTACTTTCCTTTCCATTCAGGTTTTCTTTTTTCGACAAATGCTTTCATTCCTTCGAATTTATCCTCTGTCGAAAACAGCAGATAGAAGTTTTTTCTCTCAAACTCCAGTCCCGATTCTATAGTAGAGTCAAATGACTTTAAAACACATTCCTTTGCAAGCTGTACCGCAATTGTCGGTTTTGACGATATTTCCCCTGCAAGCTCAAGCGCTTCTTCAAGATATACATCGTTGTCTACGACTTTTGTAACCAGACCGGCATCAAACATTTCTTTTGAAGTATACATCCTTCCGGTAAGTATCATTTCCATCGTTTTCGCTTTTCCGATAGCTTTTGTAAGCCGTTGAGTTCCTCCTGCTCCGGGAATTACTCCGAGATTAATTTCCGGCTGTCCGAACTTAGCTGATTCTGCCGCTATTATCATGTCACATGACATTGCAAGCTCGCAACCACCCCCGAGTGCAAATCCGCTGACAGCGGCAATAACCGGCTTTTTCAGTTTTCTGATTCTGTCCCAGCGGGCAAACTGATCTCTTACCAGCATCTCTATCGATCCTGCATCTGCCATTTCTTTTATATCGGCACCGGCTGCAAACGCTTTCTGATTTCCCGTAATTACCATACATCCGGTTTCAATATCCCTGTCAAATGCTTCAAGCGCATTTACAAGTTCCTGCATCAGCTCATTATTGAGTGCATTCAGCACTTCGGGACGGTTAATCTGTATAAGACCGGTTTTCAATCCGATCGGATTTTCTGTTTCCGAAACTAATATGTTTTTGTATGGCTTTTCAAGGTGAGTTTTATCACTCATAACTGAATATTGTATGATTTATTCTTTTATTTAATTTTTTTCAAATTACTTACATTGCTTTTTAATTACAATGTTATTTCTCCTTACATTTATCTTCATATCCTTTACAATCTTCTGTCTTTTAAATCTTTAATGAAGTATTTGTAATCCTTTCTTATTTTATGTTCAATATATTCATATAATGTACTGAACTTTATTCCTGTTATAAAAAAAGGATAACCATCTGTTTTGATTGTCTCCATCAGCCCGTCTTCTCTTAAATCATTTTCAAGATTCTTGAAATCATACCATAAATTGTAATCAAAATTCTTGCAGAAATATGTGACTTTCTGATCATGTTTTTTTCCGTAATTGTCTGTAAGTTTACCCTTAAAAATTTTATCGTATCTGTAGCTGACCTGCAGAAGTTTTTCAATGAAATGTATTTCTGTCGAATTTTTGAAGACTCCTCCGATTGCCCAGATATATCCGTCTGTCCTGAAAACTTCTCCTATCAGTGAATCTGTACCGAATGATTCATAATCATTCACTTCATAATGCTTCTTTGAAATTTTATCTCCGAAAATCAGATATGAAAACAATGCATCAACTGTTCTCTTTTTCGGAAAATTCTTGCGGATGAATTCAGATACAGCTCCCACATTCACACATTCCGTATCCGGAATTATGTATTCCTCATTTCGCGTATAACTCAGGGAATATGACGGTATACAGAAATTTCCACCCTTTTTTTCGGTATCCGTTAATATGTCAAGAAATTCTGCAAGTCTGTCTTCATTGTTTCTTGCGGTTTTTGCAAGACCAAGCATGTCTAAATGTATAAATGCAGGCAGATCTCCCGTAAGCTCTGCTAATTTTGATGTTAATGTGTCTTTTAAATAATCCATGCGGCTCTTACCCGGATTCATTTTTTCTTTTTCAATATTAATTTTGAATGTGCTTCTTCTTGAATCTTTCACTGACATTTATGCTTTCAACAATATTTATTTTAGTAGGTATTTTAAATTCCTGAAGTCTTTCGCGGCAGAATTTTTTCAGCCGTGATCTGAATTTAACTTTATCCTCCGGTCTTATAAGGCTTACATTTGCACAGATTATGTTTCCTGTTATGGGATTTTTCTCTCCGTAAACCTGAACTTCAGCTACATTTTCGATATCCCTGATTACATTTTCGATTTCAGCAGGAAACACCTTCTCTCCTCCGATATTTATGAGATCCGATTTCCTTCCGATTATTCTGTAATATTCTCCGTCTGTCTCGGCATAATCTCCGGTTATAAAATATCCGTCTGAAGTAAACGGTGCCGGGTAATTAAGGTAACCGAGTATTGCTGAATCTGATTTTATCTCTAATACATTTTCTGAAACTCTTACATCAAATCCCTCTCCTCCCAGTTTCAGCCATAATGAGCCGTCTTCTTTTGACCTGGTTCTGAGAACACCGACTTCAATCAGTCCGTATGTCTGCCGGAATTTTACACCGGCGAAAATTTTGTTTAGACTTTTTAAAGTTGATTCACTCATCGGCTCTGTTCCGTAACTTATAATTTTAAGACTGCTCAGATCATGTCTTTTATATGCTTCGCTGATAAGAAGCAGATTTAAAAATGTAGGTGAAGACGGAAGAAGCTCGACTCTGTGCCTTTCAATCAGACTGCAGATATAATCCGGGGTTCTTTCGGATACTGTAACTACTGTTCCGCCGTTTGAAAGAGTATGAAACAATGTATTTAACCCGCCCCAGTGATCGAACAGAAGGAAATTCAAAGTAATATATGCTTCCCGTTTTGTCTCAAACTTTTTCAGCAGTCCCGTGAAATCATGTACGGCTGCTTTCGGTTTTCCTGATGTACCGGAAGAAAACAAAATAAGTCCCGGATGCTTCCTTTTCCTCAGGATTTCAATCAGCTCATGCCGGTTATAATCATCATTATTTGTAATATCAACCTGATCATTTTCATTTACAGAAATCACAATTTCGGGTTTGGAAATTTCGAGAAGCTCATTTCTGTTTTTCCTGTTTCCGTAATTCAAAGGAACAGTTATACATCCCAGTTCGGCAAGTGCCAGAAATATAGAAATTGAATTGAAAGAAAAATCTCCTTCAAGAGCTGCTGTTGTTCCGCTTCCGATACCGTAATTTTGAGAAAGATTTTCTTTCCGGAAATTAATGTTTTCAAGAAGTGATTTGTATGAATAACTGGTTTCTCCGAAGATTAAGGCTGTTATATCTGAATATTTTTCAAATTCCTTTTTCAGAAAATCCGTATGCATCAGATTCCGCCGAGATTGATATTTTGACCGGTGATAAATCCGCTTCCTTCGCTTATAAGAAAATCAGTTACGTTTGATATATCGGAAAAGTCTGCAAATCTTTTTATGGATAACCTGCCCAGAAGTTCATTCATTTTCTCATCAGGCACATTCCGTACGAGACCAGTCTTTACAGGCGTCAGGCCGATTGAATTTACAGTAATTCCGTATCCTGATATTTCCTTTGAAAAAGTTTTAGTGAATGATACTAGCGCGGATTTTGAAGCTGCGTATACAGCTTCACCTTCGAGGTTAATGTCTGCTGCTACCGAAGAAAGGTTTATTATTCTGCCGAATTTGTTTTTTAACATAATCTTAGCGGCTTCTCTGCAGAACAGAAAAGGTGCAGTAAAGTTTGTTCTGATTATATTTTCTGCTGTTTTCAAGGGAGTAAGCAAAGCGTGATTCATCGAGGCAATTCCGGCGTTATTTATGAGTATATCGAGTCTGCCGTAACTTTTCCTGATTTCGGAAAACATTTTTTTTACGCTGACTTCATCCGTCACATCTGCAGTAAAATGTATGTAATTGGCGGAAGATACAGTGTTTGCGCTTCTGCTGCAGCCAGCTGCAAGGAAATTTTTTCCGCAGTAATACTCCGCGAGATATTTTCCTATACCCCTGCTTGTTCCTGTAATTAATATTACTTTTGTTTTGCTCAATAAAAATTAATTTTTGACTTCGGATCTTATGCGGATTTTCCTGTATTGTCTGAAAGTGATGAAATATATCCGGATAAAGTTTTCACTGTCCTGAACGGGCTGCTTTTCTGTGACAATGCTTTCTCATCCGTAAGGTCTATCTCGAGTCCATGCTCATCCTGAAATCTCTGTTCAACTTCAACTATCAGATTTACAAGTCCCAAAGAATCTAACCTGCTGTTTAATCCGTATAAAACTGTTTCGTGACTTAACACTAATTTATTCTCTCCGGAAAGCTGATCATTAATCTCTTCCATCGCACCGTATATTGTTTTGATTATTTCTTCTTCAGACAGCATTTGAATAAAATTTTTGTTAAAAGGTTTCTTTATTTGCAATAATATTAAAAAATTCTTTTTTACTTTCTATTTAATTCGGGTTCTTTGTCAATTTTAAAATTTGCATTTCAAACAATCCGAATCCTTATAAAAAAAGCCGGTTTCAAAAACGAATCCGGCTTATAATTAAAATTAAAAATTTTTTACTTGTTATGAACAGCCGCTTGTATCGCCGCATGTTATGCATTTCAGACAAGTTCCGTTTCTGACCATCGTAACACTTCCGCAGGACGAACAGATATCTCCCGTATATCCTTTTAACTTTGCTTCTTTGATTTTTTCGATTATGGGTTTGCCGGCTTCAGCAGTTACAACAGCGGGTGATTTGGCTGAAATCCTTATTGATGTTTCACCTTTTAATTTAACGGGCTGTTCTTTTGTTTTTGAATGTTCTTCTATAATTCTTTCGCTGTAGATTTCCTCCTCATCAAAATCATTGTCTCCGTCAAGCTTTGACAAAGCATCTATCGGAGATTTCTGATATTCCTCGTCATTGGTTATATGAGCAAGATCCGTTCTGCCGAGATATGTAACTGCAAGTTCGCGGAATATATAATCAATAATTGAAGTGCTCATTTTAATATTCGGATTTCCGAGTACTATACCGTTCGGCTCGAATCTTGTATAAACAAAAGCATCTACAAATTCATCAAGCGGAACACCGTGCTGAAGTCCGAGTGAAATCGCTATTGCAAAACAATTCATAAGACTTCTGAAAGCTGCGCCTTCCTTGTGCATATCTATAAATATCTCGCCGAGCTGACCGTTTTCATATTCACCGGTTCTCAGGTAGACAGAATGCGTTCCGATTTTGGCTTTCTGCGTATAACCTTTTCTTCTGAAAGGAAGCTTTCTTCTTTTTGCAATGTATCTGTGAATGATCCTTTCGGCAACTTTGACAATATCATTGGTTCTTGAAATTTCCCGTGTTAAATCCTCTCCGTTTTCCATGCTTACAGATTCGTCATCTTTAACCGTATTCAGCGGCTGTGATAATTTAGAACCGTCCCTGTATAATGCATTTGCTTTTACACCAAGTTTCCATGATGTTATAAAAGCATTTTTCATCTCTTCAATTGTCGCGTGATTGGGAAGATTTATTGTTTTAGAAATTGCACCTGAAATAAACGGCTGAGCAGAAGCCATGATTTTTATGTGAGCATCCGCTGAAATATATCTGACGCCTTTCTTGCCGCATTTATTGGCACAGTCAAATATCGGATAATGCTCCTCTTTTAAATGCGGAGCACCTTCAATAGTCATTGTTCCGCAGACATAGTCATTTGCTTCGTCAATCTGATCCTTTGAAAATCCAAGTTCCTTAAGCACATTAAAATTCGGATCTTCAAGCTGCTCTTCCGAAAATCCGAGTGCATTTATGCAGAATCCGGCACCGAGAGTCCATTTGTTAAAAGTAAAATTTATATCAAAAACTGACGGAAGAGACTTTTCTATTTTTGCAATTATCTCCTTTGTAAAGCCTTTTTCTGTGAGCGACTGTGCATTAATTCCGGGACATCCGATCAGCGAACCGTGACCTTTTGTATACTTGATAATTTCCACTATTTCCTTATCCGAATACCCCAGATTTTTCAGTGCAGGAGGAACGGATTCATTTATAATTTTAAAATACCCACCGCCTGCCAGTTTTTTGAATTTTACAAGCGCAAAATCAGGCTCTACGCCTGTTGTATCACAATCCATAAGAAGTCCTATTGTTCCGGTCGGCGCAATAACTGTTACCTGAGCATTTCTGAATCCGAACTGCTCGCCAAGTTCGAGCGCTTTATCCGAATCTTCTCTTGCAGCTTTAAGCAGTGCTTCGGGACAGAAATTTCTGTTTATACCGAGAGGAGCCGTTGAAAGTCCTTCATACTCCGCCGCTGCAATATTGTATGCAGCACGTCTGTGATTTCTTATTACTCTGAGCATTTCATTTTCATTTTCACTGTAACGCGGAAACGCTCCGAGTTCTTTTGCCATTTCAGCAGAAGCCGAATATGCCGTCATATGAAGTATTGCAGTTAATGCTCCGGTAACTGCCAGTGCTTCCTGCGAATCATAGGGAATTCCTTTCACCATCAGCAAAGCTCCGAGGTTCGCATATCCGAGTCCGAGAGTTCTGTATTCATAAGAAAGCTGTGCAATATTTTTGCTCGGGAACTGAGCCATAAGCACGCTTATCTCTAGAACAATAGTCCATATCCGTGAAGCATGTCTGTATTTGTCAATATTAAATTCATTTTTGTTCAGATCATAGAATTTCATTAAATTCAGAGAAGCAAGATTGCATGCTGTATCATCGAGGAACATGTATTCCGAACACGGATTGGATGCCTTGATTGTTCCTCCGTTCGGACATGTATGCCATTCATTAATTGTAGTATGAAACTGTATTCCGGGATCTGCGCTTGACCATGCTGAATATGCTATTTGTTCAAATAAATCTCCTGCTTTCAGTGTTTTACACGGCTTAGGTTCCCTTCCTTCTTTCCTGGCTTTTCTTAATTCTGTTCTCCAGTACAGATTCCAGTCACTGTCATCAATGACAGCCTGCATGAAATCGTTTGTTGCTCGTATGCTGTTGTTTGAATTCTGTCCTGAAACAGTCAGGTATGCTTCCGAATTCCAGTCAGTATCATATTCCGGGAAAATAATTTCCTTATAGCCCAGTTTAGCAAGCTGAATAACTCTTTCTATATAATTTTCAGGAGTCATTACTTTTCTTGCATCCGATATTGCCTGAGCAAGCAGTTTGTTTGTTTTTCTGTCAAAGCCGTCATTTTCCGGATGAACGCTGTGACAGGCATTTATAATTTTATTAAGATGATGATTCAGAAGTTTAGAACCAGCAACAAGAGAAGCTACTTTTTCTTCCTCCATTACTTTCCAGTTTATAAACTCTTCCACATCCGGATGGTCAAGATCAAGAGTCACCATTTTTGCGGCACGTCTTGTTGTTCCTCCTGATTTTATGGCACCTGCGCTTCTGTCTCCAATTTTCAAAAATGACATCAGTCCGGAAGACCTGCCGCCTCCGCTCAGAGGTTCATTCGCTCCTCTTAAATTTGAAAAGTTAGAACCTGTACCTGATCCGTATTTGAAAAGCCTTGCTTCTCTAACCCATAAATCCATTATTCCTCCCTCATTTACAAGGTCATCCGATAAAGACTGAATGAAACAGGCATGCGGCTGAGGGTGCGTATAAGCGTCCTGTGAAGACACCAGTTTTTCCGTTTTAGGATCTACATAATAATGTCCCTGAGAAGGACCGCTTATACCATAAGCCCAGTTCAGACCTGTATTAAACCACTGTGGTGAATTCGGAGCAGCAAACTGCATGGCAAGCATATAACAGATTTCCTCATAAAAATTCTTTGCATCTTCCTCTCTGGAAAAATATTTATGTTTCCAGCCCCAGTATGTCCAGCATCCCGCAAGACGGTTAAATACTTCCTTCGAATCTTTTTCTGACGTAAACTTCTCTTCATCCGGAAAATCCTTCATTCTGACCGAATCTGCTTCTGATCTCTGAAGCCATTCCGGAACTCCTTTCTCTTCGACTTTTTTCAGATAAACCGGCACACCCGCTTTCCTGAAATATTTCTGCGCAAGTATATCGGTAGCTACCTGTGACCAGTGTGCGGGTACGCTGATATCGTTCATTTCAAATACTATTGAACCGTCGGGATTTCTAATCACTGATGAGCGTGTATCAAACTCTATGCTGTCATATGCGGAAGTACCTTTTTTGACAAATAAGCGGTTAACTTTCATTTACATAAAAATTAAAAAAATTTAAAAACAAAAATACTTTTAGAAAAAACTGATGCGGGAATTTATAAGAAAATTTTATGTGTAAAATTATATGAAATGATTTTTAAATGCAAACTCAGAAACAAAATTTCACTATTGACTATAAATTTTTTTTGACAGTAGAAAAAAATTTATTAATTATTTTCATTATGAATTTTCTTCTGAAAAAATTTTCGGAGTTTTCTTAATTTGTTTAAAACTGACAGTAAAACAGCAGTTAAAAAGAATCCGATGTTTATCAGGCAGAATCCAGCATCTGAGTGAAATTTCATTTTAATCAGTTAATGCTGATTAATCAATATAGTATTAAGTGAAAATCTTATACATAGACATATGATTTTGAAAAGAATATTTTACAACCCGGATAAATGTATTCCGGAAAGGAAGATTTAATTAATTTATTTAATATGCTTCAGAGAGATTATTTCATGCGAATGACGGAAATGCTTGCAGCTGTCATTGCAAAAATTTTATTAAAAAAGGAAATAAAGGATTACGAAGCAGCCCGGGCTGAAATCGAATCTGCCGCAAAAACAATAGTCGGAATCGATCTAAAGCTTATTAATATGATCAATACCGAAGATGCAGTGAAGCTTTTAAAGACTGCAGGTTTCTATGCCGGAAAATGTTTAATCTGCGCAGAACTTCTTAAGGAATACGGTAATATTCACGAACTTGAAGGAAAAGAAAATGAAAGTACCGGGAATTTCAGTAAATCACTCCGGTTTTATGTTGAAGCCCTGACGTCGGAAGAACTGCCCGAACCGGAAAAGTATTTCCCGGAAGTTGATAATCTTATTCATACTTTAAGCGGAACAGAGTTCACACCGGAAATGAATTTAAAACTTACCGATTACTATGAATATTCCGGACAATATTCAAAAGCTGAAGACATATTTTTTGAACAGATAGAAAACAATAACATTCAATTTTTAGAGAAAGCTTTTAAGTTTTATAAAAAACTGCTTAAAAAAACTGATGAAGAACTTGAAAACGGGAATCTGAGCAGACAGGAAGCTGAAGAATCCCTTCAGGAAATTATTAACAAAAAATTATAATTCAAAATTAATTTATTGATATATTAAAATGAAAAAACTCTTAACATCCGCACTGTTGTTTTTCGCTTCCCTGAATTTTTCTTATTCACAAACAGATTCGGCGGGAGATACAATTACAACCTCAAGCGGTCTGAAGTATATTATCATTGAAAAAAAAGACGGAGCAGAATCCGAACCGGGTAAAGCCGCTGAGGTTCATTATACAGGTTATTTTACCGACGGAAAGGTTTTTGATTCATCAGTTGACAGAAATGAGCCGTTTGAATTTATTCTCGGTCAGGGTCAGGTAATTAAAGGATGGGATGAAGGAATAGATCTTATGAATGTCGGAGATAAATTCAGACTTATAATTCCGTCTGATCTTGCATACGGTAAAAAAGGAGCCGGAAATATTATTCCTCCTGATGCTGTACTGATTTTTGATGTCGAGCTTCTAAGCGTAGGAGATCCTAAAATTGCAATTACCGATATGCTTATGCTTACTTATGCGCAGAAAGGATTACAGGCAGTTATAGATCAGTACAAAGAGCTGAAAACTGTTTCTCCCGATAAATATAATTTTAAGGAGAGCCAGCTGAATTCTCTCGGTTATCAGCTTCTTCAGTCAAACAATACAAAAGATGCCATTGAAATTTTTAAACTAAATATTGAATCTTTTCCGAATTCTTCAAATGTATATGACAGCATAGGTGAAGCTTATATGATTGACGGAAATAAAGAGGAAGCCCTGATTAATTATAAAAAATCGCTTGAAATTAATCCGAATAATGAGAATGCAAAGCAGATGATTGAGAAAATGCAGAATTAACCGAAAAATCTGAAAGTCTTAATTACAAACAAAAAGCCCGTGATTTCTGATCACGGGCTTTGTTTTTATTTATCCAACTTTTGTTACGTTTGCAGCCTGAGGACCTTTTGCTCCTTCTTCAACTTCAAATTCAACTTCATCGCCTTCGTCTAACTTTTTGTAGCCTTCAGCATTGATTGCTTTAAAGTGAACAAACACGTCTTGTCCGTTGCTTCTGGTTATGAATCCATAACCTTTTGTAACGTTGAACCATTTTACAGTTCCTTTTTCCATTACTGTTTTTCCTTTTTTTGGTGTTTAGAAATTGTACGCTTGCAAATTTTGGCTCTTAAATCTTTTTCTACCGGGCCGTAATTATTTCCGTTCCCGGTATATTTGCTGCGACCTGCACCTTAAAAAGGATGTTACGTTACATCAGCAAAATCTTAAAAGCTTGTTGCTACTTTCTTATTTTGGTAGAACAATTCCGTTTTACCGGAACAAAAACGCTGTACTGTTTTTTTACGTTTACAATTTACTCATATAATACTTTAATTACAACTGAAAATATGATTATTCTGAAAAAAAATTCTGAAGCTTATACACTCAGAATATAGTAAAAATGATCTTCATCTTTTTTAAAACCTGTTTTATCATAAAGCCTTTGTGCATCAGCATTTGATTTATGTGTTTCAAGTATCAGCCCTTTCGCATCTGTTTCAATGCAAAGCATTCTGGATTTCTCTATCAGTGCTTCTGCGACTCCTTTTCTCCGGTGGTTTTTATGCACAAATAAATCATTAAGTATCCAGATTTTTTTCATACTTACGGATGAAAATGACGGATATAACTGAACAAATCCCATACCTTCATTTGCCTGTTCACAAACAGCAAGAAATATTACCGATTCGTTATTCAGAATTCTTTCTGACAAAAACTCTTTTGCCGAATTAATATCTGATTTCTGTTCATAAAACTGTCTGTAGAGATCAAACAACAATGAAGAGGTTTGCAAATCCACTGATTCTGCTTTGAAAATTTTCATGTCAGAAATTATTTAATTTTTTTTATAACAGACCTCGCCGTATTCTGTCCGTCAAGTGCAGCTGAAATTATACCGCCTGCATAACCAGCACCTTCTCCGCACGGATAAAGATTCCGGGTTTCAGTATGTTCGTATGATTCAGGATTCCGCGGGATTCTTACAGGCGAACTTGTCCTTGATTCTATACCGACAAGATAAGCTTCTTCGCTGTAATATCCCTTCATCTTCTTTCCGAAAATCTTAAATGCCTGCTTGAGTCTATCAGTTACAAAAAAAGGAAGAAGTTCCTTCAGCATTGAACCGTAAACTCCCGGTATATATGATGTCTTTCCCGGTTGTGCTGTAATTTTTTCATTTACAAAATCAGTCATTCGCTGTGCAGGTGCTTTTTGAGATCCGTCACCCGCATCAAAAAACTTTTTCTCGTATTCTTTCTGAAACTCAAGCCCGGCAAATTCACCGAACCTCTCATATTCCATAATGTCTTCATTTTCTATTGCCGTTACAATTCCGGAATTTGCAAATTCGGAATTCCTGCCGGACATAGACATTCCGTTTACAACAATTTCGCCGGGTGATGTTGCTGACGGTACAATCAGCCCGCCCGGACACATGCAGAATGAAAAAACTCCTCTTCTGCTAATCTGTGCGGTAAGTTTATAACTTGCAGCAGGAAGAAATTTACTTCTGGGATTCTGTTTATACTGAATTTCATCGATAAGTTTTTGCGGATGTTCAATCCGGATTCCGAGAGCGAAGGGTTTTTGCTCAGTCTTTATATTTTTTTTCCTGAGAAGATAATATATATCCCTTGCAGAATGTCCCGTACATAATATGAACGAATCTCCCGTAAATTCTTTTTTGTCATTTACGATTACCCCTGTCAGTATACTGTCTTTGACAATGAAATCCGTTACTCTTGAATTAAAATTTATTTCACCCCCGTAATGAAGAATTGTTTCCCGGATATTGCTTACTATTAATGGCAGCTTGTTGGATCCGATATGAGGATGAGCATCAACAAGAATATCAGAACCGGCTCCGTGTTCCACAAATATCTTAAGAGCTTTATATATATCACCTCTTTTTTGAGATCTTGTATAAAGTTTTCCGTCGGAATATGTTCCGGCACCGCCTTCTCCGAAACAATAATTTGAATCGGGATTTATTATGCTGAACTGCTGAATATTTCTCAGATCTTTTCTGCGTGCTCTTACATCTTTGCCTCTTTCAAAAATAACCGGCTTTATTCCCGCTTCTATAAGTTCAAGCGCAGCAAAATAACCCGCAGGTCCCGCTCCTATTATATAAACTTTTTTTTTATCGCTGACTGATTTATAATAACTTTTAACGACCGGCTCAGGTGAAGGCTCTTCATTTATAAAAACTTCAGCACTTATATTTATAAAAGGATATCTGCTCCGGGCATCTATTGATCTCTTTTTTTTTACAACTGTAAAATTATCTTCCGGTCTGATTTTACATTCCTTGCGGATTATTTCAACGATAATTTTCTCGTCAGATGCATCTTCAGGACTGAGGGAAATTGTAAGCTGCTTTTTCATTATACTTGTTTGCTCACTTTTTATGTGAAAAATATATTCCTTTGTGTTTTATCCGAGTCGGGATTTCTGTTTTCCGGTAAGATTTTTTAAAATCAGATCATAAGAGTGATCGATCATTTTTGTTATTTCATTTAATGAAAGCTTTCCCTGAAGCATTACGGTATTCCAGTGTTTTTTATTCATATGATAACCGGGCAGTACATCCTCATATCTTTCACGCAAATCAGCAGCCAGTTCCGGATCACACTTCAGATTTACACTAAGAGGAAAACCAAATGAAGTAATCGCAAATATTTTTCCCGCTACTCTGAAACAAAGCGTGTTTTCATCAAATGGATAATCTTCGGTTGTGTGTTTTTTCGAAAGGCAATATTCCCTGAGTTCGTCGAAATTCAAATATAAATTTTTTAATAAATTTTAAATATCTTCTCTCTCAATCCATTTCTTCACTTTTACCGGAATGAATTTCTTCATTTTTTCAATAAGCTCTTCGGGATTATTATCTGTAATTATCATATCAAGGTTTTCATTTTTTACAAATTCATTTTCTATCATATGATTAATAAAATCTTTCAGCTTTTCGAAATAATTTTCGACATTCAGCAGCCCGATAGGTTTTGAGTGAATACCAAGCTGCGCCCACGTCCAAACTTCGAAAAATTCCTCAAGTGTTCCTATCCCTCCCGGCATCGCAATATATCCGTCGGATAATTCGGACATTTTCATTTTTCTTTCATGCATCGAATCGACAATAACAAGTTCGGTCACTTCTCTGAGCGCAGATTCCCTGATAACAAGATTCCGGGGAATAATGCCGGTTACATGTCCGTTGTATTTCAAGACAGTATTGGCAATCTCCCCCATAATTCCGACATTGCCTCCGCCGTAAACAAGTTCAAGATTTTCCCTTACAAGTATTTTACCGAGTTCCTGAGCAGCCTGAAGATATCTCACTCCTCTGCCGGATGAGGAACCGCAAAACACACATACTCTTTTCAATTTTCTTTTGAATTTGATTTATTCGGGTTTACTTCTTCTTTCCCTTTTTAAAATATAAGAAACTATTGACGTAATGACCATACCTCCGAGAAGAATAAGCAGCATTTGCTGTATTATCTGAACATTAAGGCTGAATCTGTATTTAGTAATTGTAACAGCCGCATTAATCTCATCCCGTCCCGCATTTTTCTGAATCAGTCTCTTTTCTGTTTCAGCTGCAAGATAATTCACATAATTCGGATTTATGTATTCGTAGTAAACATAAGTAAACACAACTATCATTACTGCCATAATAAATGTAATTACAATGCCTGTTCTGAATGCATCCCTGTATATTATATATCCGAAATTAGTCTTGTCTCTTCTTTCTTTTATTCCGTAATAAATTCCTATTACGGGAATCAGAACGGAAACAATCCCGACATACATTCCGAGTTCATGAAAATTTGGAATCAGAAGTGTATATACAATTATCATCCATACAAATAAAATAAAAGATGTGAAAAATCCGTATTTAAGTTCGATCATTCAGATATATTTGTTAATTTTAAAAAAAACTCAATTTCATATTTCTATGCTGCCGGAATATTACCACTTAACAAAATCCTTTTTCGTGTTCAAGCAGCCATTTTTTCTTTTTCAGACCCCCCGCATATCCGGTCAGATCGCCTTTGCTTCCTATTACCCTGTGACAGGGAATTATTACCGCTATTTTGTTTTTGTTATTTGCATTTCCCACTGCTCTGGAAGCTTTACTGTTACCGGTTCTCGCTGCAATTTCACCGTAAGACATTGTCTTTCCGAAAGGAATTTTAAGAAGCTGTTTCCATACTTTTTTCTGGAACCAGGTTCCTTCGGGTTTAAGCAGAAGTTCAAAATTTTTTCTTCTGCCCGCGAAGTATTCATCAAGCTGTCTCAGACATTTCTTCAGAGGAACTGGAATTTTACCCGGATTTGATTTTTTCCTCCCACTTTTTTTTTCTGTAAAGTAAAGCGAGATTATTCCTTCGTCATCACCCGATATTTCCATAAGTCCCGGCGCAGACTTATAATAAACTGTGCAAAAGTTTTCCATTTAGCGTTTTGATTTTCAGGAAATATCTTTCAAAAGCTCTCTGGCATAAACTTCGTCTTCGGGCATAACTTTAAATACCACCGGTCCTGTAACCGGATTGAATCCGGTGCCAAGCACTCCCACACCGAACAAATCCTGAACACCTTCGCCCTGTGCCAGATATCTGATCTGTGCTTCGTCGAGAACTGATTTCACAACCGAGATTACCGCTTCGTTGCCTGTTTCAAATACTGTGACCAGTTTTTCGTGATCTTCTTTTTCATGCTGCTGTTTGTTCATTGCTCTTCAGATTATTTTAAAAAAATATATTTGTAATTTCTTTTGCTTAATTTAATTTAATTGACGGTAATATTACAGACAAAACACCGCACTTTTTCGGGTAAGTATGCAAATTACTTCCGTTTTAATTTATTATATTAAAACAGATATAAAATTTCAAAAGCTGAAAACCGGATTTTAAAATATATTCGTAACTGATTATTGTCACAAATGCTTGTTATTTTTGTCAAAGATATAAAAAATCAAATCAACAATGATAAATCCCTTTAAAGAAATTAATTCAACTGATTCCGAAGACAGTGAGCTGGTTTCGAAATCAGTGGCAGGCGACAAAAAAAGTCTTGAACAACTTGTGAAAAGACATCAGGCATGGATTTACAATATTGCGCTTAAAATGGTATGGAATCCTGCAGATGCAGAGGATGTAACTCAGGAAACACTTATAAAAATAATCACCAAACTTTCCACTTTCAGGCAGGAAAGCAGTTTCAGAACCTGGGCATACAGAATTGCCGCAAATCATGTTATCAACATGAAAAAGAAAAAGATGGAATATCAGTATTCATCCTTTGATGTTTACGGCGGACAGATTCTTAATTCTCCTGATAAAGAGCTGCCGGATCAGAAGAGTGTACCGGTCGATCTGAATCTGCTGGTAGAAGAAACAAAAATCGGATGCATGAATGCCATGCTGCTTTGCCTTGACAGGGAACAGAGGCTTATTTTTATTCTCGGAAATATGTTTGGTGTTAATGATGAAACCGGAAGCAGCATTATGGAAATGTCAAAGGATAATTTCAGACAGAAACTTTCCAGGGCAAGAAAACAGCTGGCAAGTTTTATGGGCAGCAAATGCGGGCTAATGAATAAGAATAATCCGTGTCATTGCTCGAAGAAAACAAAACTCATGATGGACAGCGGGCATGTGAATCCGGAAAATCTGCTTTTCAGCAGGAAACATGTTTATACAATCGAAAAGGCAGCTCCTCAGAAACTCGAAAGATTCAATGAATTCTATGAAGAAAAGGCAGTATCTCTGTTCAGAGAGCATCCGTTTCAGCAATCTCCTGATTTTGTAAAATCCCTGAATGAAATTCTCTCAAGCAGCGAATTCAGAAATATTTTTAATTTTAACTGAATAACTGTCACATACGGGCTTTGTTTATGTCAAAGTAATTAAAGACATATTTAAAACTTAATTTCATTACAATTATGAAAATCTTAAAATTTACTTTCCTGCTTTTGTTTGCATTTTGTTCCAATGTTAATGCAAACATAAGAAATGTACCCTCTCAGTATTCCACAATACAATCTGCAATAAATTCCAGTTCGGCTCATGACACAGTACTTGTTCAGACAGGAACCTACTTTGAGAATATAAATTTCAGAGGCAGGAACATTGTACTTACCAGCAGGTTTTATCAGAATAATGAATTCTCATTCATTCAGAATACTGTCATAAACGGAAGTACGCCTGTTTATCCCGACACAGGAAGCTGTGTGATAATAAGCGGCGGTGAAGATTCGACATGCGTGCTGCAGGGATTTACAATTACAGGCGGAACTGGCACCAAATGGCAGGATGAACACGGAGCAGGTCTATACAGGGAAGGAGGTGGAATACTTGTAGCTTATTCAAATCCGGTAATACAGAATAATATTATAACGGGAAACAGCGCAATTCCCGGCGGTGTAACAAGCACAGGAGGAGGAGGGCTTCGTATCGGAGACTGTTACTGCAGGGTTTTTAACAATATCATATCAAACAACACAGCAAGATACGGCGCAGGAATCGTTCTAAATTATACAGGCGGTGAATACAGAAACAATGTTGTCTGCAGAAACTACGGATCACAGGATTACGGAGCAGGTTCAGGATTCTGGATAAACAACAATTATTCAAGACCCAAGATAATTGAAAACAACACGATAGTTTCAAATTCAGCAATCGCAGGTACTCCGGGAGTTCTTGGTTTCAGCGGTGCACAGGGAAGTCTGAGAAACAACATTGTCTGGGGAAATACTTCAATAACCGTAACGCAGATATCCGGCAGCAGTCTCAGCGTTACTTACAGCGATGTGCAGAACGGATATGCCGGCGCAGGGAACATTAATCTGAATCCGTCATTTGATTCAACGAATTATTATTTAAGCATAAGTTCACCGTGTATTGACAAAGGAGACAGCAGCACTGCTTACAATGATCCTCCTGAACAGGGAAATCCGACAGCCGCAAAATGGCCATCAAGAGGAAGTATAAGAAATGACATGGGAGCATACGGAGGTCCGGGAAGCAGGGTTATTGCAAATACAACTGTCTCGGCAGGAAGTAATTCAGAATTAATTATACAAGATAACGGATTTATATTGTATCAGAATTATCCAAATCCGTTTAATCCGTCTACAAAAATAAATTTCGAATTGAATTTTTCCGGTTTTGTAACTCTTAAGGTATTTGATGTTACCGGAATTGAAGTTGCAGTTCTGGTAAACGAAAAGATAAATCCGGGAAATCATTCTGTAGTGTTTAATGCGGTAGAACTTCCGGGAGGAGTTTATTTTTATAAACTTGAAACCGGCAATTTTTCCGAATCAAGAAAAATGCTTTTGATAAAGTAAATTATCATTTATTAACGTGTAAATCTTCCGGCCGGAACAACAGTTTCACCGGAAGATTTTTTTTTGTCAGCATGTTTTTTAATGCTCCGGATTCTATATACATACAATATTAATATCTTTAACTACTGAATTTATAAACCTAATTTGCAAATGTAAAAAATTCAGTTTAAAGATGAACAGGAATATATTTCTTTATAGTTTAATTCTGTTACTTTCAGCTCATCCGTTGTTTTCACAGGAAAAAAGCAACGGCGTAATAAAAGGAACAATAACGGATTCCCAGACACAGAGTCCGGTTGAAGGCGCTGTGATTGAACTAATGAACACCGGTTTTAGAGCAGGTTCGGATGAAAGGGGAGAGTTTATATTTGAAAACCTGAAATTTGATTCGTATCAGATAAGAGTTTCCGGTACAGGATATGAACCTGTGATTAAATCTGATCTGATTGTTTATGCAAGCAAGCCGCTTGTAATTTCGATTAAGCTGAATCCTCAGGGAGTGGTAACGGAACAGATAGAAGTTGAGGCAAATTATTTTCAGAAAAGTTCCGGTATAAATGTAAGTTCGATGAACCTTGATTTCGAAGAGATACGCCGTGCGCCCGGAGCAACCGAAGATATTTCAAGAATGATGCAGAATGCACCCGGTGTTGCAATCGGGAATGATCAGAGAAACGACATTATCGTCAGAGGTGGATCGCCTGCTGAAAATCTGATTTTAATTGACGGTGTTGAAATTCCGAATATAAATCACTTCGGAACTGACGGTTCATCAAGCGGAGCAATCGGATTTATCAACGTGAAATTTATTCAGGAGACTGATATACTTACCGGAGGATTTCCTTCGATGTTCGGTGATAAGCTTTCCGGTGTGGTCAACATTTCATTCAGGGAAGGGAGCAGGAAAAAATTTTACAGCGATGTTAACTTATCCATAGCGGGATTTGGGGCTATCGTCGAAGGACCGCTTACAGGAAAAGGTTCGTTTATGTTTTCATTAAGAAGGAGTTACCTTGAACTTATAAAAAGTGCGATAAGGCTTACTTCGGCACCTAATTACTGGGACTTTAATCTGAAAGCTGTTTACAATCCGGGTAAAAACGACAAACTTACACTTATAGGACTTCTCGGTCTGGATAAGGTTGATTTCTCCGGTGAATCTGCAGAAGATAATCCTTTTGGAAATTCAAACGACAATCAGAAAACTCTCGGTATCGGAGTAAATTACACTAAACTATTTAAGAAAGGCTATCTTCAGACTGTAATCTCGGATTCCTATGTAAACAACGATATAATACAGATTGACGGTCAGACGGCTCAGCCTGAATTTAAGAATACCGCAAACAACAACGAGATAATATTAAACTCTGATCTGAATTATCAGCTGACGCGAACATTCATTTTGAACACAGGAGCCGGCGGCAGGTTCGCAAATGTAAATAATTATATTTTCCTGAAAGGAGATACAAATGCCGCAGGATATGTTTATGATACCATTAATTCCAATTTTAACATAACTACATTTAAACTTTTCGGGCATGTAAATTTTACCACAAAGCTTTTTGAAGACAGGCTGAATATAAACACGGGAATACGTCTTGAATATTTCGAATACATAAGGCTTAAAACATATTTTTCTCCGAGAATCGGAGTTTCATACAACATTACTCCTGTTACTTCAGTCAATGCCGCATACGGAATTTTTCATCAGACTCCGGAATACATCTGGCTCAGTGCTGATATTAGAAACAAAAATCTGAACAGCATTCGGTGTGAGCATTTTATTGCCGGTATTGATCATTTCCTGTCGGAAGACCTGAAAGTCTCTGCTGAAATATATTATAAGAAATACAAGGATTATGCCGTATGGCTGGATATTCCAACTTACATCCTTATTGACGGCGGTACGGAATTTGGTCCGAACATAGTAGGTCAGGCTGTAAGTGCAGGAACAGGATACACAAAGGGCTTTGATATTTCGATTCAGAAAAAGCTGACAAATACAGGTTTATACGGATCTGTTACATATTCATATATAAATTCCGGGTTTATGGCTCTTGCGGGAAATGAAAAACCAGGTGCGTTCGATCCGGGAAATCAGTTTACTCTGATTTCAGGATATCAGTTCAATGACGGCTGGCTTGTCGGAGCAAAGTTTAAATATTCCGGAGGAAGACCTTATACTCCGCTGAATTATCAGGCATCTGCACAGGTAAACAGAGCAGTTTTTGCAACTGACGATTTTAACAGCGCCCGTTATCCGTATTACATGAGAATAGATCTGAGGGCGGATAAAAAATTCGACTTTAAGAATGCAAGCCTGATTTGTTATCTGGAACTTCAGAACTTATTCGACAGGGAAAATATTTATGCTTACTACTGGAATGAAGATACAAAGAGTCCGGGAACGGTTTATCAGTGGGCGTTTTTTCCTGTGGGAGGGATAAGTGTTCAGTTTTAAAACCGGACTGAATTTATTTCGGCTGATCCTGAAATTTCAGGAAGAGCAGAACTACGACTGCAATAAGAAGAATAATATAAAGAGCAACAAGAAAAACATTTCTTAAGTATTTTTTTCTCTGTACAGTCCTTTCGTAGGAAACATAGCCTTTTGAATAATCACCTCTCGAAGGATCCCATTTAAAATTTTTTTTGACTTTTTCTATATCCATAACTTCTTTTTTGTAAATTAGCATTATTAATATACTTTTTCTAAGCAATTATAATTATTCATTTTCCGCTTATTCTTTGTAGTAATCCTGGAGGCTTTTCACTTCAAGTGTTCCTTTTTTTGTATTCAGTATTCCTTCTGCAAAAGAACTTGCAGCCGATAATGTCGTAATAAAAGGAATTTTATTCTGAACTGCTTCCCATCCGATGGCATATTCGTCAAATCTTGATTCCGAACCAAGCGGAGTATTTATCACTATCTGAACTTCGCCGTTTTTAATTTTATCCACAACGTTAGGTCTGCCTTCATTTACTTTAAAAACCGGCTCGGCTTTAATCCCGTTTTCATTCAGAAATACTGACGTTCCGGTCGTTGCTATAACTCCGAAACCAAGCTTTATATATTTTTTAATTATATCAACAGTCTTTTGTTTTTTGTCATTTTCATTTACGCTTACAAAAATATTTCCGCTGACAGGCACTGAAGAACCGGTAGATTCCTGCGCCTTTGCCATTGCTTCACCGAATGTTTTTGCTATTCCCATAACTTCACCTGTCGAACGCATTTCAGGTCCGAGAAACATTTTTACCCTCGGAAATTTCTGAAAAGGAAATATAGATTCCTTTACACCTATGTACCCGATCTCATCAAAATTTTTCAGTTTGAAATCCCTCAGCTTTTTTCCGGCTATTACTTTTGCTGCTATTGTTACAACCGGCACTCCCGTAGTTTTGCTTACAAACGGAACCGTCCTGGAAGCCCTCGGATTTGCTTCAAGCACATATACTATATTATCTTTTACGGCATACTGAATATTAAGCAGTCCTTTTACTTTCAGTGCAAGAGCAATTTTCCTTGTGTAATCCTTTATCTGTGAGAGATTTTTTTTATTTATTGAGACAGGCGGAATAATTGAAGTGCTGTCTCCTGAATGAATACCCGCTTCCTCTATGTGCTGCATTATTCCCGCAATGTATATTTCCTCTCCGTCACAGACTGCGTCGACATCAATTTCCCTTGCTTCTTCGAGAAACTTATCAATAAGCACGGGATGATCCCTGAAAAGATCCGCTTCATCCCTGAAAAATTTTTCGACCTGTTCGTTGTTATAAACAATCTGCATGGCTCTGCCGCCTAAAACATATGAAGGTCTCAGTAAGACAGGAAATCCGATTTTACCGGCAATTTTAATCGCTGAATCAAGATCATTTGCAGTTCCGTATTCCGGTTTGGGAATTTTTAATCTGTCAAGCAGCTTCCCGAATTTTTTCCTGTCTTCCGCTGTATCTATGTCACGTGAAGATGTCCCGAGAATTGTCAGTCCGTTGCTTTCAAGCTCTTTTGAAATGCGGAGCGGTGTCTGTCCTCCGAAACTTACTATTATCCCTTTTACATTTTTTTCATAATGACAGATATTCAGAACATCTTCCGTTGTCAGCGGCTCAAAATACAGCTTGTCTGTTATATCGTAATCGGTTGATACAGTTTCGGGATTACAGTTGATCATAATAGTTTCATATCCTTCTTCCCTCAGAGCTTTTACGCATCTTACACAGCAGTAATCAAATTCTATCCCCTGCCCGATTCTGTTCGGTCCGCCTCCGAGAATAATGATTTTTTCTTTTCCGGATGATATGCTTTCATTGTATTTTTCATAAGTGGAATAATGATATGGTGTGCCGGCTTCAAACTCCGCAGCACAGGTATCTACTGTCTTGTAAACAGGTATAATACGGTTTTCATATCTGAATTCCCTTATCGTTCTTTCTTCGGTATTAAGAATTTCTCCAAGCTGCTTATCAGAAAAACCAAGCTTCTTTGCCTTTAGAATTATTTCCCTGTTTATTTTTTTCAAACGTATTGTTTTTATTTTCCTGAATTAATATTCCTGCCTCTGATCAATTAATTTCATATGCATTTATACTGTAAATTATATCCGAATATTCGTCTTTAATGTCAAAATTAATTTCAAGCTGTCCTTTTATCCTGACAGCTCCGGTAATGAAATCAGTTGTCTTGTCAATCAGTTTCACATAAATAATCTCATTAATAAAAACCGGAGGCGCACAGTAACAGCTTAACGGCGGCGCAGAACACAAAAGAAATTCATTCATGTCTTCAAGCGCATTAAGAGGTGTCATAAATCCCAGTATTTCTATGTTCTGATTATTCAGTTTTTTTATATCCTCAGGACAAGGCTTGCCCGGAATATATGTCCTCATCATACGGAATGTAAGTTTGCTGAAAGGAGCATCACGGTTAAATGTTTTATCAGCGGTTTCAGGTCTGATTATATTCTGCTGTCCGTCAAGCGAACTATTGCTTTTATTTTTCGTGGAATCTTTTTTTTCCGGTTTTTCAGTCAGTACTGGTGCTGTATGTTCCTGATGACTAATATTACCCGTTTTCGTTTCAAAGTTCTTTATTATGTTTAATTCCCTGCCGTCTGCCTGTTCGGAATCAGAATAATAAAGAATGCATATAACTGCAATCATTACACGGAACATATAATTTATATTTTTATCTGACATGGTTTGTAAAATCTCTTTTAATTCTGCCGTATTATGTATATCTCAACTTTGCAATAAAGATATATTAAATCAATTTAATATTTTTTTCTGTTTCAGAATTAATTCCTGTTAAGATTTTCTGCGGCATCATTTCTGTATGCCGTCAGCGCCGGAATAATGCTGACTGTCATCGTTAATATTACTGTTCCTGTAAAAAGGTATATTTCTGAAACACTGAAAGTCATTCCTGTTATTTCAATTCCGGCCATATCTGTGATTTTTTCCCTCAATAAATAAATAAGAATATGTCCCGACGCTATTCCGAGAAATGCTCCGGCTATGCTCACAAACATTCCTTCAAGTATAATCATTTTCATAACAGTGCTTCTTCCGGCACCAAGAATACGTAGTATAGCTATTTCATGTTTTCTGTCACTCATTGAATTGTAAATGGAAACAAGTATTGATATTACGGCAACAAAAACAACAAGATATGCTATAACCATCAGTATTGAATTAATATTTCCGATTATATCAAACAATTGCTTTATCTCAAATACTGGAAGTACAGCCTGTGCATTAATCCCTTCATACATGTTTTCATTTATCTGCCTTCTGAGAAGATCAAAATAAACGGGATTTTTAAGTGTAACAAATACTGAAGTAATTGAATTGGAATTCTCATTTATCTCATCAGTATTTTTCAGTTTGGATGTATTACCGTCAGTTTTATTTTCCTCCGGAAAATGAGAGCCGTGAAGTTTCCAAATTGAATTCATTGTTACAAATATCACCTTATCGGCAGGAGTATATGTCTTATTAAGTATCCCTGCTACTGTAAAATTGTATTCATCATGTGTTTCTGAGCCTTCATAGGATTCAATACCGTGAGAACCCGTGAATTTACTACCTGTCTTCAGTCCGGATTTATCCGCAACGTCAGATCCGATTACCGCTTCAAAATCATAAGAGAAAAAATTTCCACCGGATAAACTGTATTTAATGCCTTTTTTGTACTGAAACTCCGAGAAAATTTCCGGAACAGTTCCGACTAATCTGAACCCCTTGTAATTATCTCCAAGCACATAAGGTATTGCTGATTTTACCCTTTTGTCATTTTTCAGAAGTTCGTAAACTTTCACCGGCATATTCTGAACAGGTGTGCCTATCTGATAAATCGTACTGAGTGTAAGCTGGAGCGAACTTCCCTTTGGTCCTATGATTAATTCATATCCTGTTGCCGTCTGACTGAATGCCTGTTCGCTTTCATTTTTGAGTATAAGTATTGCAACAACCAGTCCGGTTCCTAACATCACCGAAAAAATTGTAAGTAATGATGAAAGTCTCCTGTGTCTGATGTTTCTGTATACTATTTTAAAAATATTCATCTCACTTGTTTATTAAAACGCCGGCAGCTTTGTTGATTTCACTGAATTCCCTTACGTTTGAAAATTCTGAAATGACATTTCTTTCATGGGTTACAATTATCAGCGAAATGTTACTTTCACTGCAAAGATTTTTAATAATTCCGGTTACAGATTGTGAATTTAACGGGTCAAGATTTGCGGTAGGTTCGTCTGCAAGAAGTAAAACAGGCTTGTTAACTATCGCCCTGGCAACGGCAACACGCTGCTGTTCGCCGACTGAAAGCTCCGGAGGCCTGCTGAATAATTTACCCGATAAGCCGGCTTTTGCAAGCGCATCTGCAGATTTTTTTCTGTCTGCCTTTCCGTGAAACATCATTCCTATCATTACATTTTCAAGTGCATTAAAACCCTGAAGAAGATTAAAAGACTGAAAAATATATGATATGTGTTTTGCCCTGAACAAATCTTTCTTTGATTCGCTTAACTTTGTTATATCCGTGCCGTTGATAGTTATTTCTCCCATGTCTGGAGATATTATTCCAGATATCAAGCTTAGAAAGGTGGATTTACCGGAGCCGCTGTCCCCGGAAATTGCAAGCAGTTCACTATCTTCAAGAATAAATTCTGGAATATTAATTACGTTAAAAGTTTCATTGTTTGAATTTGTGAATGACTTGCGGAGATTTTTAATGTTAAGCATTTGACAACGTAATTTACAATTATTTCAATTTTGTACTGAAATAAAAAAACTCACTGCATATCTGCAACGAGTTTTTAAAATCTGCTTTTAGATGATTAAAACCGGGATCAATTGGTTTCAGCCATGACATTTGTTCCGGCAATAATTCCCGTGGTTCCGATTGTGTCATAGTCATATCCGTTAAGTCCGGGAATTCCGGAACATAATTCAATAAACACCTCTTCGGAATTTGCAAAATTAAATTCATATCCGAGAACTTTCGCAACCTGCTTAAGAATTTTCCACCCGGGTCTTGAATTAAACTTCGTGCCGTGTGTCCATCTGTCATTGTGTGCACCCATTTTATCCCATCTTGAAAGCTGAAATTCGCCGATGAGTCTTTCCTGTTCAAGTGTGGCAACAGCAGGGTTAAGCCTCTGAATCCTGTTCTGAAAATTTACAAAAGTTCCGTTTATTTCGGCATACGTTGATACGGGGAAAATCACATTAGCATTTTTTGAATAGTTGTCCCTATAAGAAATCTGCAGAATAACGGATTCAATATGCTTAAGAAAGCTTTCAGATTCGGGAATCATTGAAACATCTGCATTTAAAACATAAAGAACTTTTATCTTTCCGGATTTCAGTTCGGTCAGAATTTCCCCGTCAAGCTCTTTTATTCCGAGCAGTTTTAATCCGTTCGAATTCGGAGTCATATCCGGTTTTCTGAGGATATCGTCGCCGAATGCATTATCTGTAAACGGAACATAAAAAATTCTATTGCCTCCGAAAATTTCGCCAGCGAATTTTTTAAGTGCATAATTATCTTCAAGCGTGGAAAACGCCGATGCAATAAACATTATTTCATTGCTTTCATATTTCTTCAGATGTGATGCAGCCTTGGAAACAGCTTCGTCCCAGTTAACGTCTATCAGCTCTTCTGTATCAAGCGAGTCTTCATGCAGTTTAATTTTCGGCGAATTAATTCTGATGTTTTCATCATTTACGTTTTTAATTGTGTTTAATCTTCCCCAGTCACAAAGCCAGTAATCATTCACTTCGAGGTTTTCCCGGGGTTCAATTCTTAAAATTTTATTGTTTCTCACACCTATGATACTGTTGCATCCTCTCGAACATCCCGGACAAACTGAATCCGTAAATGACATTTCCCAAACCCTTGATTTAAATCTGAATTCTTTTGAAGTAAGAGCCCCTACAGGGCAAATTTCGATTACATTCATTGAATAGGGATTGTCAAGCTCTTCACCAGGAAAAGTTTCAATTGTTACATGATCTCCTCTTTCTACAAAAGTCAGCTGCGGGTTTTTGGCTATCTCATCGCAGAATCTTATGCATCTCGAACAGCTGATGCATCTTTCCTGATCAAACATAACGTTCGGTCCGAGAGATACACGTTTGTCTTTTTCATTTTTCATCTCATCAAATCTTGAAACACCGACACTGTATTTATATGCATAGTCCTGTAACTTGCATTCTCCGGCTTCATCGCAAATCGGACAATCAAGAGGATGATTGATCAGAAGAAATTCCATTACGGCATTCTGAGCATGAATTACTTTTTCGGATTTTGTATAAACGACCATTCCTTCGGTAGCTGGAGTCGAACATGCAATTGTAAGCTTCGGCATCTTTTCTATTTCAACAAGGCAGATTCTGCAGTTACCCGAAACAGACATTGCAGGGTGGTAGCAGAAATGCGCAATGTCAATTCCTGCATTATGACCAGCCTGAATTATTGTCTGACCGGGTTTAAACTCTATTTCTTTGTTGTCAATTGTAATTTTTGGCATTTTGTATTTGACTGAAAATTTGAACTCAAATTACCACTATTTTTTTCGTTTATCAATTCAGTTAATGTCTGACTTTACATGAAGCCGCTGCAACTGTTGATTGAACTGATTTAAGCGGATAAAATATCTATTTTAAACGAAATTAAATTCATATCTGATCTTATTGACTTATGAATACAAAAAAAGTTATTTTATTTTCTTCTGACAGGGAATTAACCGGAATTATCAAAATTTCCGCACTGACTCTGACAAAGCTCAACTGCCAGGTAAGCATTACAGAAACAGTTATTCCGGAATCTGTAATCAAAGAGCTGAAAGTAAGTTACCCGGATCTTATCATTATTGATCTCGACGAAAAGAAATCTGATGCTGCAGATCTTATTAAAAAAATCAGAACCGAAAAAAGCGCCGGGGCTCGGAAGATTTTGTCGCTGTATACATTAACGGCGGATAAGGAAGAGATTTATAAAGCAGGATGTGACAGCATCATGAGCAAAGATGAATTTAAAAAAGTCGTAAATAATATTTTACAGTTTTAGTTATACAGTAATTTCTTTCCGGCATTGCATATTTATTTTAATCTTCAGTTTATTACTTACCCGTTTTTCATTTTCACAATTCCGGATTTTTGACGTTTGACAAAACGCAATATGAAATCTATTTTTGACGAGAAATAAGCAGAATCTCAGTTCTTTAACTGAACAATGTAGTTTTTAACGCAGACTCTTACTCACACATTAAAACTGCACAAAACAAACTCCAAACTCTCCGCATTTATTAACTTCAAGAGTCTGCGTTAATTTTTTTAACATGTGTTTTATCCTTTATGCTCCGGAAAACAAGTATTCCTGTTAATGCCGATATCAGAGATCCAATCAGGACAGCAAGTTTTGATTCATTCAGAATAAATGAATTTGTAAAAGACAGATTTGTAATGAATATAGACATCGTAAATCCAATACCTGCCACAAATCCCACTCCGATCATATGTTTAAAACTTATATTTTCGGGGATTTTTCCGATTCTTAGTTTATTTGCAAGATAAGAAAAAAAAGTTATTCCTGTGACTTTACCTGCAAATAATCCTAAAATAATTCCTAAACCGAGTGAAGAAGTCAGAGATGACATTGCTTCTGTATCGACAGGTATTGCAGTATTTACAAGCGCAAATACCGGGAGTATGAAATATGTAACGGGTTTGTGAAGAAAAATTTCAAGCTGTTCTATATACTTCAGGGGAATTGTAAATGCCAGCATAACTCCGGCTATAGTGGCATGCACGCCGGATTTTAGAATAAAGAACCACAGGAAAATCCCGAGAATATAATACAGAGACAGGTATCTTACCTTATATTTGTTAAAAAGAAGAAGTACTGACATTACAAATAATGACAGATACAGATAAATTAAACTCAGTGACGAAGTGTAAATAAATGCAATTATCAGAATGGCAATAAGATCATCAATTATTGCCAGAGCAGTAAGAAAAATTTTCAGCGAAAACGGAACTCTTTTACCGAGTAAAGTAAGTACACCGAGTGAAAATGCAATGTCTGTCGCTGTCGGAATAGCCCAACCCCGTATATACTCAGTTCCGGAATTAAAAAATACAAAAATCAAAGCCGGAAATATAACTCCACCGGCTGCCGAAAATACGGGAAGCAGTGCCTTTTTAACTTCGGAAAGTTCTCCTTTTAAAATCTCTCTTTTTATTTCAAGACCAACAAGAAGGAAGAAAACTGCCATCAGGCCGTCATTAACCCAGTGTTCAAGTGTCTTAGAAAAAAAATCTATGCCTGCTTTTTTTTGCCAGAATGCGATGTATGATTCACCAATGAAAACATTGGTCATCAGCAGAGAAATAACTGTAAACAATAAAAGGAGCATTCCCGACAATTTTCCGCTCTCTGCAAGTTCTTTTACGGGAAATGCAATCCTGTTGTTAAAAAATTTTTTCAAATACGCTGATTCAGAAAATAAATTAGAAATTCAAAACAATGAATCTCAACTTAATGAAATTAAGAATTGAAAACAAAGAACAAAAATCAAGTTTTAAAAATGAATACGAAGGATAAATAAAATACGTCTGATTTTATCAGTTCGAATCTGCTGAATCTTCTGTTTCAAAATCCAGAACAATGGAATTCATACAATATCTTTTACCGGTAGGAGGCGGTCCGTCATCAAACAAATGACCGAGATGTGAGTCACACCGTCCGCACAGAACTTCAGTTCTCTGCATTCCGTGTGATTTATCGGGAAGATAACTTACGCTGTTTGCGCGGATTGTCTCAAAAAAACTCGGCCAGCCGCATGTGCTTCCGAATTTTTCATCCGATCTGAAAAGCGGATTTCCGCAAACTGCGCAGTAATATATACCTGTTCCAGCCGTATTCCAGTATTTTCCGGTAAATGCTTCTTCAGTCTCTTTGCCTCTTGCAACAGCATACACGCTGTCCGGCAGGATTTTTTTCCAGTCCTTATCGGTAACGCTGAGTTTGGCAGTATCCGTTCTTGAGTAATAAGGATTTTCCTTTTTATCTTTCATATTATTTTCCTTATGATTTATCTGATTATTAATTTTCGGTTTTTCATTATTGTCCTTTTCCGCGGTAAGTTCCTTTTTGAAATTACATGAGCTGAATAATACCGAAATGATAAAAAAAGCTGCGGAAAATTTTTTCATTTTAAACTGACTGAACCGGAATTTGTTATTTTTGTTTTGCCTGTATTAACAATTAATACATAAGCGAATATACAATTATATTCACACCCATTTTAAAGGCTTCTTCCCTCTTTTGCGGAGTATCATGATGTTCTTGTGTATCAGCCCAGCCGTCGGAAATATTTGTTTCATAAGTATAATACACGCAAAGCCTGTTGTTTTTATAAATCCCGAAACCCTGTGGAGGTTTCGAGTCATGTTCATGAATTTTGGGAAGCCCGTTTGGAAAATTATACTGAACATTGTAAATCTTATGGCTGAATGGAAGTTCGGTTAACTCATCCTCCGGAAAAACTTTTTTCATTTCCCTCCTGAAAGATTCATTCATTCCGTAATCATCATCCGCATAAAGGAATCCTCCGGATTCACAGTACTTTCTCAGACGGGCAGCTTCTGATGCGGAGAAATCAATGTTTCCGTGTCCCGTTATGAGAATAAACGGATAGTTAAAAATATCATCTGATGAAACATCGACGGAATAAAATTTCGGTTCATCGGTATCAATGACTGTGTTTTTCTTAAGAAATTCCATCATATTTAATTCAGCTGACGGGTCATTATACCAGTCACCGCCGCCGGAATATTTCAGACGCGCGATTTTAAACTGAGACGAATTTTTATTTGCACCGTCGCTCTGTCCGAATAAGTGAGTTGTAATGAACAAAAAAATTACGGCGGGTAATAAATATTTCAAATTACTGAAGTTAACTGAATTTAAATTTAATGTAACAATCTCAGAATAATTTATCAGAAAATAAATTCATATCCGATTTTAAAATATTTTCCTACGTTCTGCAGCCTGTCTCCGTTCATGTTCAGCACCAGATAAATATTGCTTCCGGCAAAAAACTCATACTGAAGGATGGAGTTCCACAATGCCTGTTTAGTAAAACTGTCTCTCTGATAATACGATCTGAAATAAATTTTCGGAAAAGGCTTAAAATCCATTCTGGAATTTACGATTGTTCTTTTGGTATTATCAACATCAAGATAAGTAATACTTGCGCTTAAAAGCAGTCTGTCAAATAAAAAAATGTTTCCGTTCAGATAGGGATTTTTAATATAGGAACCGAAATAAGGACCGAAGAAATATCCGATATTAATGGCATTGCTGCCGAGATATATATTGGCACTGTATTCCTGTCCCGTATTATTCATTGTAACTACTTCACCGTATTCATTGAAATCGTTCGGTTTATTGAATTCCATATACTGATTGATTCTGAGCCACTCGGTAACTTTGAAATTTGTTCCGAAAAAAACATTATTCTGCAAATTAAAACCAGCAGGAAAGAATTCACCGTCTGTTAATATTCTTCCTTTGTAATATCCCGCATTTATGTTAATATCCGAAAAATATTTTCTGTCGGAAACAAAACCGTAACCTCCGGATGCACTTAATTCATCATAATTATCCGGCAGTCCGACCTGACTGTCAAAAGCAGTAATTGCAAGAAATCCGGGATTAACACGGTTGTAACTCAGATCCGCATATGGACCTCCGGCATCATTGCGCTGATAATATGTATATAACTGATAAGCCAGACCTTCTTTTTCTGCACCTCTTTCCGTGTTCCAGCTGTTTGCAACCTGAAACTGAAACCGGACAGGATTTTCGGGAAACCTGTAAAATCCGTCAAAGCTCAGGACATTTTCGTTGAAATCCAGCCCGCGGTTATCAGTGTGAAGTATCATTGAACCGATGTTAAAATTCTGTGTAACAATATTCGGTCTTGCGACGAAAAAATTCCTTTCATTTCCGATCTGATCCCTGTCATTTACATAAATGGATCCGAGTTTCAGCAGATCACTTCTGTAAGTATAATTGAATCCGTACTTGATTTCTTCAATAGCCCTTGTATAAAAAAGATTTATAGGAGTTCTGTATATGTCAAGATCCTTGCTGAAAAAAGGTCTTTTCTCCTGAAGAAAAATAGGTCTCGCATAAAGTGAAAATCTGAACGGATCCGCTTCAAGCGTAGATTCATCCGGATTTACAGTTGCTTTCAATTTATGTTTGTCCAGACTTACGTTAAAATCTGCGCCGAGAAGCAGGGTGTCTTTCAGATTATTGAAACTCTGTCCCACAACGAAAGGAAACACATTGAAATCAAGATTCAGTTTTTCGTTAAAAGGCTGCGTAAGATCAAGCTTGTAAGTGTTTTTCAGGGAGAGAAGTTCGGTGTTCGGAACTATTGAATAATAGTAATAATTTCCGTCTTCCTTATAAGCAAACATCTGAATATCAACCCCGATCTGTTTGGTGTTTTTATTCTGAAGTTTATCAACGGGTATTTTTACTTCCGTCTGTATATGTCCGGGTTTGCCGTTTTTTGCTTCGGAAATTACAGTGGATTTAACTTCCCATATCCAGTCCCATTCGCTTGACTGGTTTCTCTGATTATAAACTATGGCATCCCTCTGATTATTCAGAAAACTGAATGCAAAAAAGTATCCGTTCTGATTTTTATTCTCCAGATCAAGAAGAATAAAGAATTCGTTTTCGTCTTCTGTGCTTCTGTCACGAGTTAGAGATTTAGAAATAATCTTTCCCTGCGGATAATAATCAAAACCGAAATATATGGCTTCCTTTGTCTGCTTGATCATCACTACGGTGCTGTCGTGGCTGTTATCTTCCGATTTGGGAATGAATTTATAAAAACTTGTAAAAACTTTTGCTCCTGCCCATTCAGAGCTGCTGATATTACCGTCCACCGAAAGAGATTCGGTTTTAATGCTCTGTGTCTGAGAATACAGCAGATTAATCATCATCAGAAAAATGCACGGTAAAAAAAGTGTAGTTTTTTTAATCATACTCCGGAAATTTAATAAATTATTAAATCCTAAACACACAGAGGGTTGTTGAATGTCTATTTTTATATAAAATAACGTAAATAATTGCAACAGGTTACATTACAGAAAATTTTATTCGGATTTTCTCTTGTATCTGCGTTTTTTAAACAGGTCATTTTTAAAAAGATTGAATGAATTTTATATTTTAGTTAATATATTTATAAATAAAATAAGCGCATGAAAATTTTTAAAGTTTTGTTCCTTCTTTTGCTTTTTACAGATATAAAATATTCTTATTCACAGTTTTCACCGGTCGAGCTTTATTCAAAAGGTTTACAGAAATTTTATGACGGTCAGTTTCAGGAAGCCGTCAGTTTTTTTGATGATTACATCAAAGTCGCTTCAAATGATGTCAGAGGTTTTAATTACAGAGGATTGAGTTATATGGCTCTTAAAAACTATCAGAGAGCAATTGAGGATTTCACCAGCATTCTTACGATAAATACAACGAGTCCCGAAGGTTTTACAAACCGCGGATATGCTTATTTGCTGATGGGAAATACATCTTCTTCATTAAGCGATTTTGCGAATTCTATTCAGTATGCACCTGCATATATTGAAGCTTATATCGGCAAAAGCAGGACAAATACTGCTTTAGGAGATTTTTCAAATGCAATGAAAAATCTGAACATGGCACAGGGTATAACTCCGAAAAATCCGAGAGTTTATATCAACAAAGCATGGGTGTATTATCTTCAGAATGATACAAATAATTTTTTTGAAAATGTTTACAGTGCTTTGTACAATGACTCTGATATTGTATTTACCAGTTTTGAAAAAGACCTGATTTTTCTGAAAGTTGAGATTTTTAAAATGGCTCTAAAAATTGCGGATGAAAGCGTTTCAAGATATCCGGATAACTATTTCTTCCGTTTCACTAGAGGATTTGTTTATTATCTGCTCAATAATTATACAGAAGCGGCAAATGATTTACAAGCATCGGCAAAATTAAACAAAAATAAAACTCCGCTTTACAATAAAATAATAGGTATTCTCAAACGGAGCATTGAAAGAAACAGTTAATGATCCTGTTTAAATTAATTCCGAACAGTTTTTTTATTAAAAAACAGGCAGTCATAAATTAAATTCCGTTATTTATAACTGCTGTTAACTTTAACAAATTTTATTTATTCGGCTGAGGTGTTATTCTGAGATAAGGCTTTACCTTAATAAACCCTTTTGGAAATCTTTTAATTGCTTCTTCATCATTAATTGAATTAACAATTATACAGTCATCACCGTCTCTCCAGTTAACGGGCGTTGCAACTCCGTATGAAGAAGTAAGCTGCAGTGAATCAATAGCCCTGAGAATTTCATAAAAATCCCTGCCTGTTGATGCGGGATAAGTCAGTGTCAGTTTAATTTTTTTATCCGGACCTATCACAAATACTGATCTGACAGTTAGTTTATCATCAGCATTGGGATGTATCATATCGTACAATGAAGCCACATATTTGTCGTCATCAGCTATCATAGGAAAGTTAATTCTCGCACCCTGAGTTTCAAAAATGTCTTCGAGCCATTTTTCATGTGAATCAACCGGATCAACGCTTAATCCGATAACTTTAACATTTCTTTTATCGAATTCATCTTTTAGTTTTGCAACCATACCGAGCTCGGTAGTGCATACCGGAGTGAAATCTGCCGGATGAGAAAAAAGCACTCCCCATTTATCCCCGAGCCATTCATGAAACATAATCTGACCTTCGGTGGTTTTTGCACTGAAATTCGGAGCAGTGTCTCCTAATCTTAAAGCTGCCATTATTGTATTAATTTGATTTATAAAAATATTTTATTTAAAAGGAATTCCGGAAGATTAATATCAGATTTTTTAACTTATTGCCGGAAATTAAATATAAAACTTCTTAAAAATTTAATATTTATTTATCCGGAAAAAAAGATAATATTTATGACTAAATATTCTATTAAACCTGTACAAAATGAACCTTTACTTTGTCCGGAAAGTTAACAACGATAACTTAATCTGAACATAAAATAATGAAAAATTCCGTAATCCCGTTATTTCTGATACTTTTAATTTCAAATCTTTTTGCATGCACAAAGAATGAATCCGGTTTGAATAAATTAATCTCCTTTGAGGATTCGACAAAAATTAAAAATAATAGCGGCAGTTTTAAAGTTGTAAAATCCGAAGAAGAATGGAAAAAAATTCTTACTCCGCTCCAGTACCTGGTAACCCGCGAAAAAGGAACGGAACGTCCTTTTGATAATGAGTATTTTGACAATCACGAGACGGGTAATTATTACTGTATTTGCTGTGATCAGACTCTCTTTTCATCCGAAACGAAATTTGAGTCCGGAACCGGCTGGCCGAGTTTTTATGCACCGGAAAGTATTGCAAACATTCTTGAAATCAGCGATGATAGTCACGGAATGACAAGGGTTGAAGTATTATGCAGCAGATGCGGAGCACATCTCGGTCATGTATTTGACGACGGACCCCCGCCTACGGGACTGAGATACTGTATGAATTCAGCTTCACTGAATTTCAAACCAGTGAAACAAGCAAAGTAACCGGGTAGAATTTCTAAAATGGATTTTCTTATGCTGATTCAATCCTGAAGTTTTATACAGACATTCTTTGGTTCAGTAAAAAATCTTAATGCTTCAAGCCCGCCTTCTCTGCCGACACCGGAGTTTTTCATTCCTCCGAATGGAGTTCTTAAATCACGGATCATCCAGCAGTTAACCCAGACTATACCGGTTTTTATTTTTGAAGAAATTCTGTGTGCTCTGGTCAGGTTTTCTGTCCATAGAATAGAAGCTAATCCGTATTCTGTGCTGTTTGCCATCATCATAACTTCTTCTTCGGATTCAAAAGGAGTAATTGTAACAACCGGTCCGAAAATTTCCTCGGCGTTTGTTCTGCAGTCAAATGCAAGTCCTTCTATTACCGTCGGTTCGATAAACCAGCCGTTGCTGCATCTTCCGGGAAGCTTAATGCTTTTACCTCCGCATAATATTTTCCCTCCTTCCGAAACAGCAAGGTTTACATAACTCAGGATTTTATCGAAATGCTGCCGTGATACTATTGCTCCCAGATCGGATGTTTCATTTAACGGATCCCCGACTTTTAATTCTTTTACTTTCTTGACAAAATCTTTTTTGAATTTTTCATAGACAGTTTTCTCCACAAAAATTCTCGAACCGCACAAGCAGATTTCTCCCTGATTTCTGAATGATGACTGAACGGTTGTATTCAGCATTTCCTCATAATTGCAGTCGGCAAAAATAATATTCGGATTTTTTCCTCCGAGTTCCAGCGACAGTTTTTTAAAGTCCGGTGCTGCCGCTTTTGCAATTTCACTTCCGGTTTTTGTACCTCCGGTAAATGTAATTGCTTTTATTCCGGGATGGGTTACAATTGAGCTTCCCGCCTTATGACCGTAACCGTGAATAATATTCAGAACGCCTTCCGGAAGACCGGCTTCAATACAAAGTTCAGATAACATATACGCAGTCAGTGGAGTTATTTCCGAAGGTTTTGCCACAACACAGTTCCCTGCAGCGAGTGCAGGCGCGATTTTCCATGTAAATAAATAAAGCGGAAGATTCCACGGCGATATTGCTCCTACAATTCCAACAGGCTGTCTCAGAGTATAATTCAGAGCTTCATTTCCCGTCATATGTGATTCGCTCGAAAACTGCGTAACGGCATAAGCGAAAAACTCAAAATTTTTTATTGCTCTCGGAATATCCACACTTTTCGAAAGCCACAACGGTTTGCCGTTATCTGTAGTTTCCGCTTCTGCAAATTTATCAAGGTTTTTGCTTATGAACCCCGCTATTTTCAGGAGAAATTCCGAACGGTATTCAGATGAAGCATTTGACCATTTCTCAAATGCTTTTGTGGCTGACTGTACGGCAAGATCTGCGTCATCTTTATCAGAATCGGGAATCATCGTAAATACTTCACCTGTAGCGGGATTGTAGTTGTTGATATAATTTCCGTTATAAGGAGTGGTTAATATTCCGTTAATGTAATTTTTAAGTTTTTCCATTTTGCGGTTTTAGTATCTGTTAAGATGAAAAATATTATCTGATCAGGTATCAACTGATTCGAGTATTGTTCTGAATGCCGTAAATTTATCCCCGAACTTTTCCTTATGCTCTGACTGCAGTTTCGAAGCGTGGTTTTTCTGATAAGTTTCCAGGTCTTCAATTGTATTAAGAAAATACTGCACGGAATAATTTATTCCGCCTTCTTCGTCATCTGTTTTTATTCTGTAAATTCTGCTGTTTATAAATAGACCTGTTGAAAGAACATCAGGAATATGCTTTGAAATCATCCAGTCAAGCCATATGTCATGCACGTCGCTGTCAATATTTACCGTTACATTATAAAGTATCATTTTAATTTTACCTTTAGATGTGATTACAAATTAATTTCAAAGACAAAGCGTTCTTCCTCCGTCAACAGTCAGATTTACGCCGTTTATGTATCCTGCAAATTCCGATGCAAGAAAAGTCACTGCGCAGGCAATTTCTGACGGCTCGGCAAATCTTCCTGCGGGAATTTCACTGATTCCTTCGGAAATAATTTCTTCAAGATTTCTGCCGGAAGCTTCTGCTTTATTTTTAAATATTGCTTTAAGTCTTTCCGTATTTGTAGCTCCGGGTAAAACATTGTTAACCGTGATACCGAATCGTCCGAGTTCTGCAGAGAGAGTTTTTGCCCATCCGGCTACTGCCCCACGGACAGTGTTTGATACGCCGAGTCCTTTAATCGGCTGTTTAACGGAAGTGGAAATTATGTTTATAATTCTGCCGTATTTTTGTTTTTTCATACCTTCTGTTACAGACTGAACGAGTATCTGATTACAGATAAGGTGGTTTGAAAACGCCTGTATAAATTCGGAAGTATCGGCAGAAACAGCCTCGCCTGCTTTAGGTCCGCCTGTATTATTTACGAGAATATGTACGGGAGGATTTTCCGTAGTATAGTTATGAATCTTCTGTTTCAGGGTGGACGGATCGGAAAAATCAGCAACTATAAAATTATGATTCTGTTTTTTGGTTGCCGGAAGTTCACGCAGGACATTTCTCAATGATTCTTCGTTTCTTGAAACAAGTATTACGCTTGCACCGGATGAAGCAAACTGAATTGCGGTTGCTCTGCCGATACCCTGTGTGCTTCCGCAGACAATTGCTCTTTTATTTGTAAGGTCTATATTCATCAGTAAATAAAATTCGATTAAATTTTAAAGTTAAGAAAAATAATTAAATCCGAGTTTAAGTTTCAGTCCGGACGGTAGTTCCGGCAATGAAGATCTCGGAATAAGATAAGTTGATAGATCGAACAAATCCCTGAATACCTTATGTTTCTCAGCTGTTTCCATAAGATAGTGATGACCGGATGAACCTCCGGTTCCGACTTTTGCTCCGATCATTCTGTGAACCATCAGAGCGTGTTTGTATCTCCAGGTTGTAAAGAGTTCGTCTATATCAACAAGATATGTCAGAAATCTGAACGGCAGATGAAGCACCGGTTCATCCCTGTAAAGATTAATAAATAATGCAGCGAGTGTCGATTTATAAGAAAATCTTTTCAGTCCCTGTTTAATCAGCGCATTATGTTTTTCCTCGTCTAACAATGAATCGAATTTCTGTTTTGTATTTTCAAATTCCTTAAGCTGTTTTTCCCTCTTTTCATCTGTTAAGCTCGGATTATTCAGGATAATCTGCTTTTCGTTTTCAATCAGCTTTGAAACTGCTTCTTTGTAATAACTCCAGAAGTCAAAATCATCCATTTTAAGAAACGGAATTCTTGAAAGCCATTTATCCACTGCTTCGATAACGGAAATAGTATTCTGCGAATCGATCAGCATTTTCTGATGTTCGTCCGAAACAAGAGAATAATAGTTTTTATTGTCAAGTTTTACGCGGCTTTCGGGATTCAAACCGAGTTTGTTTTCAATCAGTCTGAACTGATAGCTCTGAAATCCGGAAGCCGGAATGAGAAAATCTCTGAATTCAAGAAAATCAAGCGGAGTCATGGTTTCCAGTATATTCAGCTGATCAACAAGAACTTTCTGTATAGTAGTAATTCTTCTCAGTCTTGAAACCGCAATTCCAATGTTTCTTTCATCAATGACATTTTCCTGAAACATTTCCAGCACAGAATCAAGCTCATGAAGAATCTGCTTAAACCATAGTTCGTATGCCTGATGAACAATTATAAACAGCATTTCATCGTGAGCATGCTGATTGTATTCATCGCTTTTCGGAGACTGGCTTGTAAGAAGTTTTTCCAGATGAAGGTATTCCGAATAATAAATCGGAGGATAGGGTTTTTTCATTTTGTTTTTTATGTTGGTTCAAAATAAAACTCCTGAATGATTATTAAAAGTAAGTTTTGTATATTGCTCACGAATTTAAAGACAATCAGAAGTGAGAACATTTATTTCCATTAATCCTGATGATGAAACAAAAAATAAAATATCTGAACTACAGTCTGATTTAAAGAAAATTATTTTGCGTATAAACAGAAGCGGATATGATTATCTCCGGTGGGAAAAGCCTGCAAATCTTCATATGACTTTGTTTTTTATTGGAGAAATTAATGAAGATAAATTAACCGGAATTCAAACAGGATTAAAAGAAGTATCGGGAGATTTTCCTTTTAAAGAAATCGGTTTCAGGTCAGATGGATTAAATGCCTTTCCGGGTTTAAGATTTCCGAGAGTGCTTGTTATAAGTCTGCTCAATCCTGACAAAGGTGTTTATCTTCTGTCTGACAAAATAAACTCTGTTATGAAGAAAGCGGGATTTGAACAGGACAAGAAATTTATTCCTCACATTACTATAGCTAGAGTAAAAAGAGATCGTAAAATAAATCTTTCGGGACTCAGTGAAGAAATAGATTTTGAATTTGAATTTAAATCGGAAGATTTTTATCTGATGAAAAGCGATCTGAGCAGATCCGGACCGGAATATTCGGTAATTAGCAAGTTTATATTTCAGAATGACGGGTTTTACTTAATATAAAACCCGTCAGCTGAAATAAATTATTTACTTAAGAAGTATCATTCTTTTTGTCTGTGTAAAGCCTGCAGTTTCAATTGTATAAAAGTAAATTCCGCTTGACAGACCCGAAGCATCGAAACTCACTTCATAACTTCCCGGCTGAATATTTTCATTGAGAAGAACCTGAACAGTTTTACCGAGCGAGTTGTAAACGGAAACTTTCACATTGCCGCTTTTTACGATATCAAATTTAATATTAGTCGTCGGATTAAACGGATTCGGATAATTCTGCATCAGTGAATAGCTTGAAGGCAATTCAGCGCTCAGCTGATTTATGCCGACGGTAGTTGTCCAAATTGCAGTTTCGGTAATTACATTATTCATGGTGACTGTTACTGCGGAATCAAGACCTGTGCTGTCAGTGCTTGTATAAGATCCGTTACCGACGCCTGTCCATCCCCTGAAATAATAATTAGTTCCTCCGTTGTTTACAATTCTGGAGTTTACTCCGAAAGTCGCATTCGAAGCCGAGTCATAATAATTGTTGCCTCCGAAAGTTGTGCCCTGCGAAGAATTGACAAGAAGTCTGTACTGAACTTTATAAAATGCCGTCAGATCTGTATTTGAATTAATGTTAAATGTCTGAGTCGTATCACCTCCGTTTGACCAGTTTGTATAGACATATCTTGTAACTCCGACAATTCTCGGACTGACAGCCTGAACCGTAACTGAAGCACCGTTAGTGAATACAAACTGCTGCTGAGAAGTATAAGAAACTCCGTTTACCTTAAACTCAGCTATTCCGGGTCTGTTTGTCCCGATATTAAGGAAGGATGAGTTTACAAGAACGCTTACATATCTTCTGTGAACAGGTGTACCGTTTGGTCCGCTGCCTGTAATTTTGACACTGTATCTTCCCGGCGTTACAGAGCCCGAAGCCGTAACATTAACGGTTACAGAATCCGGATAAGAAGTCAATGAATCTTTTCCGATAAATGACAAGGCGAGCGTTCCGGAAGCCGGCAGCGTATCCATGGAAAGAGTGAATTTTACCCTGCTGTTGTATGCTTTTACGCTTGGAACTACGACTTTAAAAGTTCCGCTTGACCCGTTATTTACGTTAATATAATTAGTACTTGTTTTCATTGCATAGTCAGGATAATAAGCAACGAAATTTCCGAAACCTCCTGATCTGAAATCAGTCCATGCAAGAACTGAAGTTACTGAATTTGAAGCGACAGAATTATAATCGCCGAGATAAGCCGGTGTACCGCCTCCGCCGCATGTTGTGCAGTTTATTTTAAATTTCTTGTTTGAAATCTGGCTGTTGGGAAAAAATGAAGCACCTCCGTTTGTTGACATTGAAGCATAAATCAGAGCGCTGTCACTTGTCGGGCAGTCTCGTGTATCCATCCAGTGTACATAGAAATTTCCGTTTTGCTTGTCGCACCAGATTGCCGGGAACCACTGATTATTATTCTGTGTATTTACATCATCATTAATTTTTGTTTCTGCCGACCAGTTTGCTCCCTGATCAGTTGAATATCTGAAGAAAATATCCGGTTTATTTCCGTCCCCTGCAGGAAAATTCGAAGCATATACAAGATAAAGTCTTCCTCTGTTGGGACCAAAGCTGTTATCTGCGGTAATAAACGGATACGGTCTGGTTCTCATATTCTCGACTGAATTTCTTCCGCCGACATTCGTTCCGACATAGTTTGCAAAAACGACCTGTGACATCTGCTGGAAAGTAGTGCCTCCGTCTGTTGATCTGAAAAATGTCCACACCGGTGAAAAGGAACTTCCCTGATTTGTTACAACATAAACACATCCTCCAGACACATTTCCGTTTGCTCCTACGCATACCATCATTCCCGGAAGAGTATTATTTGATGAAAAAGTATTCTGAAATGAAGCTCCGAAATCTGTGCTTCTTACGAAATTTCCTGGAGTCATAACACCGTAAACACTGTTTGCATAGGGTCCGCCTGTCTGATCGCAGGCAATCCAGTTTTTATCGTTGCCGATATTTCCGAAAGCAACGCTGCTCCATGAAACACCGTTGTTTGATGATTTTGCCGTTCTTGTACCGAGGATTGAAGCGCCGTACATATTGTCAAAATAAACATTGCCGAGACTGTCGTATGCTGTTACGGGATCACCTCTCATTGTCTGCCCCCATGACGGCTGAGCTGCCTGAGTCCAGTCAATTCCGTTGTTT
Organism: Ignavibacteria bacterium; assembly: GCA_016788375.1. Taxonomy (GTDB): domain Bacteria; phylum Bacteroidota; class Ignavibacteria; order Tepidaquicellales; family Tepidaquicellaceae; genus JAEUSI01. Next base: position 62,154 of record JAEUSI010000004.1, read on the forward strand.
GTGTAATAAAAATTTGCTCCGCTGGTTGTATTCCATGCAGCAACGGTCTGCAGAGGATTTCTCGGATTCATCGAATTATGAACTTCCGCAAAGGCAGTTCCTATATCAAAATTATCATAACCCGAATTGTCGGTAATGACAGCCGGAGCTCTCGGAATTACGGTTGCCACATAATCCCAGTACTGCTGCGGCGGCTGATCAATATTCGGATCATCATACTGAGAGAATGCAGGATTTATATTATATGCCAGAATACAAACAGCAATAATATAACTGAAGAATTTAAACTTCATTTAAGTACCCTTTCTGATTTTAATTTATTTATTTATTGTGATTAAGTTAATAAAATTTATTATATCTAACAATCAAATTAAATAAAGTTCTGTCACTGAATATTAAATAAATACAGATTCAACAAAATATCTATTTCGTCTTCATATAAAATCTGTCGCAGTATTCCTTTACCATTCTTCCTGTATTATAAATTCCTGCCAGGTTTTTAATTGAAGACTTAATCATTTTTACCCAGCCGAACGGAATTCCGTTTCCGTTTCTGGTATAGAACAATGGTATTATTTCATTTTCAAGCGTATGGTATAAACTCTTAGCTTCAAGCGCATCTCTTTCTTCGAGCGATACTTTTTCATCTGCGAAACTGTCAATTTTCCAGCCGTTTTCCGCCGAATAACCTTCATCCCACCAGCCGTCAAGAATGCTGAAATTAAGACCGCCGTTTGCAATTACTTTCATTCCGCTTGTGCCTGACGCTTCAAGAGGTTTTCTCGGATTATTCAGCCATAAGTCACAGCCTTCAACCAGATGCCTTGCAACATTAATTTCATAATTATCCAGAAATATAATTTTATTCTTTAAATCCCTGTCATTTGAATAAGAAATTATTTCAGAAATCAGATTCTTGCCGCCTTCGTCTTTCGGATGTGCTTTTCCGGAAAATATGAACTGTACCGGCTTCTGTGAATTACTTACAATTTTTTTAAGTCTGCCGATATCCCTGAATATCAGATTACCTCTTTTATATGTTGCAAATCTTCTTGCAAATCCGATTGTAAGAGCATCAGGATTTAGTATTCCTTCCGTTTCGGCTGATTTGATTTTATCAGCTCCTGAATAAATAAGTTTATCCTTTATTCTTTTACGGCAGAATTTTATAAGTTCGTATTTATTGAATAATCTCATTGCCCAGATATCTTCGTCGGCAATTTCGTCTATTCTGCTCCATATATTTTCATCATAAATCCAGTCTTTCGTGAAGTATCTTGTGTAAACTGAATTAGAATTTGACGAGAGATAACTTAATGTATGAACTCCGTTTGTTATTGATTCAATCTGTGTTCTGTCTTCCGGAAGCATCCACATTTTTCTCGAAACCTCGCCGTGAAGCCTGCTGACTCCGTTTATAAAACCGGAATTATTTATTGCAAGATAAGCCATATTGAACTGATGATTTTCAGCTTTTCCGGGATTCAGATCGCCTTCATAAAACAATTTCTCCACACTAACTCCTATTTCATTTTCGGCATAACTCTTAAAATATTTTACGAATAAATCTTTTGTAAAAATATCGATGCCTGCCGGAACCGGCGTGTGCGTCGTAAATATATTAGATCCGTAACATGCTTTCTTTGCTTCATCATAATTTACATTATATTTCTTCATATAATTTTTGATTCTCTCGAAGCACAGAAAAGCTGAATGTCCCTCGTTCAGATGAAAAGCTTTGATCTCCAGACCGAGTTTCTCAATTAATCTTATTCCACCTATACCGAGAATAATCTCCTGAGAAATCCTTTTTTCCGTATCTCCTCCGTAAAGAATATCCGTAATTCTTCTGTCTTCAACTGTGTTTTCGGGAAGCGTGGCGTCAAGAAGATACAGCTTAATGTTTCCCACATGAAGCACCCAGACCTGAATGCAAACCACACTGCCGGGAAACTGAACTTCAATTCTAACCGGATTGTAATTATCGTCTCGCAGAAGATACAAAGGCAGGTTCTGAAACTCGTTAATCTCATAATTTTCCGTCTGCCAGCCCTTGCGGTTTATCATCTGTGCAAAAAATCCGTAATGATATGCAAGTCCGATTCCAATCAAAGGAAGTCCGAGATCCGATGAAGATTTCAGATGATCTCCGGACAATACACCCAGTCCTCCGGAATATATTTTCAGACATTCTGTAAGCCCGTATTCTGCAGAAAAATAAGCAATTTCAGGCTTCTCTGTGCTGTAATATTTCTGTTCAAAATATTTTTCTCTTCCGAGATAATTTTTAAAATCATTGTAAATTGTAAGTATCTTTCCACCTAGATTTTTTTTGTCAATTGCGTCCAGAAGATAACTCTGATTAATTTCATTGAGAAACTTTACCGGGTTATGTCCGGACCAGTTCCAGAAATCAGGATTTATTTCGTTGAACAATTCCATTGCATCCTTGTTCCATGACCAGTAAAGATTAAATGCGATTTCTTTTAAAAGGAATAACAGATTCTGCATACAGTATTGAAAAGTGATTTAATTTTTTGTGTAATCGTTAATATAGAATAAGTAAAAAACTATTGCTATAAATTTTTTTATGCTTTCAAAGACTTTTTTCCCGTAAAAAAACCCCGCAAATGGAATAAACATGCGGGGTCTAAAAAGAAAAACGGAATTAATCAAATATCATTTTATAAGCATCATTTTCTTTATCTCTGAAAAATCACCTGCTTCAAGTTTGTAAAAATAAACGCCGCTGACAATACCGGCAGCATTAAATTCGGTTTCGTAAGTTCCTGCTGCGAGTCGTTCATTAACCAGAGAAGCAACTGTTCTTCCGAGCTGATCAAAAACCGTCAGCTTTACATCCGATGCTTTCTGAATCTGAAACTGAATTTTAGTTTCCGGATTAAAAGGATTCGGATAATTCTGTGATAAGCTGAATCCTTCCGGCGTACCGTTATTCACAGTATTTATTCCGCCGATCAGAAAATTAAGATAAGAAATACCGCCGTTGCTTCTGACTCCCCAGAATTTATTTCCGTAATAGTTTGTGCCGATGTAACGGTAATTTCCGGCTGAAGCCGTATTATTTATGAACCAGTTAGTTCCATTGTTTGTAGAAGCGTAAAGAGCAGTTGTGCCTCTGACTGCAAATGTATAAACAAAAAATAAATCACTGACAATAAGATTCGGACCCCCGGTTATTCCGCCGAAGTTGCCCGTTCCTGCAGAAGCCTGCAGAGTCCAGTTTGCTCCGTAGTTTGAACTCCTGTACATATCCGCTCCGCCCATTAAGCCTTCATTGCCTCCGCCAATCGGACTAAACCAGACTGCATATGAATTAAGCGAACCTGTTGTTGTCTGAGCAGTCCAGCTAGAACCGAAATTTGTCGAATAATAAATTTTTGTGTTATTTGTGCCGAACCAGATTTTGTCTCCGATATTCCAGACGGAATTATTCCATCCGGCTTCTGCTCCAATCTGGGGAAGATACATCCCCGAAGAATCCCAGCTTACTCCCCCGTTCGTCGTTTTCCACAAAGACCATCTTCCTCCGACAGGATCTCCCGTCATGAAACCGCTGAGCGAATTCCGGAAACACATTGCATTGATGAATCCGTTGGTTTCCGTAAAAACCTGAGTCCAGTTTGCGCCTGCATTTGAAGTTCTGTAAACAAAAGTATTTGCTCCGACATATCCGGCAGTAACGGCGGTATTTGCATCAATGCCGACAATATTTATAAGCTGTGTAGTTGCGGGAATTCCGTTCCCTCCGGCACTTAGCCAGTTTGCGCCGTCATTTGTGCTTCTGAGAACCGTTCCTCCGTATCCGCATACCCATACATAAGAAGGTGAATTTGGAGCAGTCGAACTTGTATGTGCAGATGTTAAAGTCTGTGTCGAACCTGATGTCTGTTCAAACCAGTTAAGCGTCTGAGAGTATGACAAAACCGGAATTGATATTGCAATCAGAAAAACCAATATACTTTTTTTCATTTTATTCTCCTTAAAAATATTTTTAAAATATTTCCTGTTATGTGAAATTTATGCATAAAAATAGTAAAGATAAGTAGTAAATATTTTATCAGAAAATAAAAGCGGGTGTTAAAAAAATCAGAGACAAAGTAATACAAACTATTCAATCTTCTTATATTAAACACTTTGCCGAATTTCATACATGAATTAACATTCGGTTGCTGTTTAGTTTTCTAATTGTTATTTTAATTAAACAAAATTACCGGGAGAACAAAATATTCTGAATACTGCCCCCAAAAGCCTGATTAGAATAAGTAAAAATTGTAATCTCAAAACTTCAAAATTCATTTTATAATCTTATTCTAAAAAGCATGAGAAAATTCATAACACTTATCATCATCTCTTTTATTGTCACTAATGTTACTGAACTTTTTTCGCAACAAACGATTAAGGATTACAAAAGTATCCTTCAGAGAAATAATATACCTGATAGTAAAGAAACCGGAAACAATTTCTCCGGATCGAGCAGTAATTCAGATTTAAGAAACAATCTGATTGATTCAGTAGAAATAACAGCCATTTATTGTCTTGGCAGTATTCCCACAACATTCGCCTGTTTTGATACACTGGGAATAAGGGTAAAAAAAAATATTGCCGGTTCTTATCCTGTTGTAATCAAGATCAGAAAAACTGATTCAATATATGTTACAATTGATTCTGCATTTATTCATATTTCAAACAACGGAACCTATGATACCTTACTGTTTTACAAAATTCCCTGCACCCCGGTCTTAATTGGCGGATTAATTTACCATCGTGACAGGATTATTGTAGAAGCATTATCCGGAGAATTGCTTAATGATAATAGTTCATCAGTTACTGTTTACGATACAGAGGAAAACTGTCAGTATACAACTCATGATTATTACAATTACAAAGATCCGTGTGTAAACAATGACGGAGGTTTCGGCTTTAACGGACTTACCGGAAACATAACAGCCAGATTTAATAATTACAGTTCTTATGTATTTCCTGTTGTGGCAGTAGAGCATGGTTTTTTTAATTCTTTAGGCGGAGGAAATCAGCCGTATAAAATTGTAATTTACGGAGATAACGGCAGCGGCAAGCCGGGATCACTGCTGTATATTTCTTCCACTCTTACTTCACCTGCGGGTAACGGAAGTTCACAGACAGTTTCTCATACACTTACAAGTCCGGTAAACATATCTGCCAACAGCAGATTTTATGTGGGTATAAGACAGAACGGAACTACAAATGCGGGTTTAAGTTTTCAGAATGAAAATCCCGTCAGGTCAAAATCCTTTTTCTATTCTTATCCTGATACTAGCAATACTTGGATTGATTTCAGCCCGGGAAACAATTTTAAACCTGATATTGCGCCTGTGACGGGAGTGGTTTTATATGAAAGTATTCTACAAGAAGGATTTACAAATTTAACATTTCCTCCTGTATCCTGGAACATTGAATATACAGGAACAAATTATTGGACAAGAAATGCCGTGAGCAGTTATGGAAACGGGTCGGGATCGGCAAAATTTGATTTCTGGCATGCTCCGAACGGTACAACTCAATTCCTGGTTTCTCCTGTAATTACAAGCACAACACAAGGCGATACACTCAGATACTTATACACTTGAAATAATGAAATCAACTAACTGAGGCGTTAATTATACTTCTTTAGCAATACTTTGGGGTAATAATGTAAACGGTAATCTTAATACTGCTCCGCCGGGAGGTCAGTTTACACCAGCAAGTTCACAGTGGCAGACAAAAAAATTTGCTCTTCCTCCCGGGATTAACAGAATAAAATTCAGAGCAAGAAGCGGTTTTGGTAACAATCTTTATATAGACAGCATATGCATTTATAAGAAAG
>JAEUSI010000050.1 GCA_016788375.1 Ignavibacteria bacterium
ACTCACGTTCATCTTTCTCACGATTTTTTTTAGGAATAATGTCAACCCATATTTGAGAAGCTCCCGCATCAATTGAATTATCTAAAATATCGGCAATTGCGGAAATGTTTGTGTAGTCTAAATGCCGTAAAGATTGAATTAATTTAGCAGCATTTGGTGTGTTTTTTGTGAAATTTATATTACTCATTTGATTTATACCTTTCTAATAAGAATTAAAATGGAATTTTAAAATAGTTAATTAAAAATTTAAAACTTTGAATTTTAGGGGATTTGTAAAGTTAAGGAAAGGGCATATGATTTTTACCTCCTACTCGATTAAGAAACCAAGTATATTAAATTAATAAATATTTGAATACTAATAAGAATTAATATTCTTTACAACGATAGATAAATTAAATCTATTTTACAATCAAAAGCTACCATTAATTTTACACAATTTAAAAAATTGATTTAAAAATTTTTTATTCTTACATGAATTTTTAAATCAAGAAATTTTTTGAATGTTTTTTCTACTGTCAATTATGAAAATTGAATATTTATTTCAACTTCTGAAAATCAATAGCCGGAATTGAATGTTATCTCAAACGCATTCCTTCATTTCTTATAACAGCAGGATAAATTATATTAAAACAACTGAAAAAACCCAATTCGTAACAAATCCGGCTTAATGGCAAAAAAATCATCGAAAGTTTTCATATTAGATACAAACGTAATACTTCACGATTCCACCTGCATACTTCAGTTCAAAGAAAATGACATAGTGATCCCGCTGACAGTTATTGAAGAACTTGATCATTTCAAGAGAGGAAGCCAGGTAATAAATCTTAACGCGAGGGAATTTGCAAGAACGCTGGATTCAATGACGGGATCGGCATTGTTTAACGGCGGAGTTTCTCTGGGAAAAGGCAGGGGAAAAGTAAGAATTGCAATTTCAAAAGGACTTAACGAAGGAATCCGTGAAATATTCAAGGATGACACACCCGATCACAGGATACTCGGATGCGCTCTTGAACTTCAGGACAGCGATAAAAAGCGGACGTTTATACTTGTCACGAAGGATGTTAATTTAAGAATGAAAGCCAAGGCGATCGGGATTCAGGCGGAAGATTATACAACAGACAGGATTAACAATGTGGAGGAGCTATACAGCGGAAAAGAGACAATTGAAAATTTTGACGATAATCTGCTTGTAAAGATTTTTCAGCCGCCTTATGAAATTCCGTTTAAGGAGATATCAAAGAAACTGAAGGGCGAAGTACTGCCAAATAAATTTTATATATTAAGGAATGACAGCCGTTCGGTTCTTGCTCATCTTGATCAGCAGAAAGAAGTTATAAGAAAAGTTGACAAATTTGATATTTATGGAATAAAAGCCCGGAATGCAGAACAGACTTTTGCAACTGATGCGCTGACAAACAACAACATTCCGCTTGTATCTCTGACCGGAAAAGCCGGAACTGGTAAAACTCTGCTGGCTATAGCATCAGCGCTTCATGTAAGAAAAAATTACAGACAGATATACATAGCCAGACCTGTCGTGCCTCTTAGCAATAAAGATATCGGGTATCTTCCGGGAGATATTGATGACAAGCTTGCTCCGTATATGCAGCCGCTATGGGACAATATTAAAGTAATACAGGATCAGTACAGTGAAACAGATAAGCAGCACCAGACAATCACACAGCTTATTAAAGAAAACAAACTCGTTATTGAACCTCTGACTTATATCAGGGGAAGAAGCCTGCAGAGAGTATTTTTTATAGTTGACGAAGCACAGAATCTGACTCCTCATGAAATCAAAACTATTATTACAAGGGCAGGAGAAGGCGTAAAGCTTGTATTTACAGGGGATATATATCAGATCGATCATCCCTATCTTGATTCGGAATCAAACGGGCTTTCATACTTGATAGAGCATTTCAAGGGTCAGAAGCTTTATGCACACGTAAATCTCGTAAAGGGCGAGAGATCAGAACTTGCCGAACTGGCAAGCAATCTTTTGTGATGGAAAGATTAGAATACTGCACAGGAAGTGTCTTGTAAAAATTTTGCAAATAATCTCCGCCAAATTTAAAAATTCCGTCACACAATTAAATTAACAAAACAAAATGAAAACACTAAGATTTGATGAGTTAAACTTATCAAAAGAAATTCAGAAAGCAATCGCCGATATGGGATATGAAGAAGCAACGCCGATTCAGTCTCAGGCAATACCGGTAATAATGGAAGGGAAGGACATAATCGGACAGGCGCAGACCGGTACAGGAAAAACTGCTTCATTCGGAATTCCGCTTATCGAAAAACTTGACAAACAATCCAAACAAATACAGGGACTTGTGCTTTGCCCGACAAGAGAACTTACAATACAGGTTGCTGAAGAAATCAGCGATCTCCTGAAACATATGAAAAATGTCAGGATACTCCCGATTTACGGAGGGCAGTCAATTGACAGACAAATCAGAGCGCTTAAACTCGGCGTTCATATAGTTATTGCAACTCCCGGAAGGTTGATTGATCATATTAACAGAGGTACTCTGAAACTTGATCATGTCAAAATGGCTGTTCTTGACGAAGCTGACGAGATGCTAGATATGGGATTCAGGGATGATATAGAGGAAATACTGAAGACTTCACCCAAAGAAAGACAAACAGTAATGTTTTCGGCAACGATGGCGAAACCAATAATCGAACTGTCAAGAAAGTATTTAAAAAATCCCGAACATATAAAGGTTGTACATAAAGAACTTACGGTTCCCAATGTAAATCAGTTTTACTTCGAACTGAAACCCAATATGAAACTTGAGGTACTGACAAGACTAATAGATATTCATGATCCGAAATTGTCAATCGTATTCTGCAACACAAAAAGAGTAGTGGATGAACTTGTATCGCATCTTCAGACCAGAGGTTATTTTGCCGAAGGTCTTCACGGAGACTTAAAACAAATGATGCGAGACAGAGTCATGGCAAAATTCAGAAATGGTACAATTGAAATTCTCGTAGCCACAGACGTAGCTGCAAGAGGAATAGATGTGGAAGAAATTGACGCAGTTTTTAATTACGATATGCCGCAGGATGAGGAGTATTATGTTCACAGAATCGGAAGAACTGCAAGGGCAGGCAGAGCTGGACAGGCATTTACTTTTGCAGTCGGAAAAGATTTTCATAAGATCAGGGATATAGAAAAATTTACAAAAACAAGAATTGTCCGGCAGCAGGTTCCGACTTTAAAAGATGTGGAAGCCATAAGGATGAATTCACTGCTTGAAGACATCAAGAAAGTGCTTAACAGCGAAGAAGATATGAGCAAGTATATCCATATTATAGAAAAACTTTTATCGGAAGATTTTACTTCAGTTGAAATAGCATCTGCGCTTCTGAAAATGGTGATCGGAAATGATGAAGAACCTTTTAAAGCCGAAGAAACTTTTACAAAGGAAACTGATTACAGGGAAAAGTTCAGGGATTCCGGAAAAAGCCGCGATAAAAAACGAAATAAAGGTGACAGAAGAAAATCCGACGGTGACAGCAGATACAGCAGAAGCGATAATGTCAGAAGAGGAAATGAAAATATGGCAAGACTTTTTATTAACATCGGAAAGAAATCTAAAATAAAAGTTAATGACGTAGTCGGAGCAATTGCAGGAGAAACGGGAATTCCGGGAAAGTCTATCGGAGAAGTTGCAATGTTTGATAATTTTACTTTTGTTGAGATTCCGTCGAAAGATTCCGATAAAGTAATCAAGATCATGAACAAAAATCAGATTAAGGGAATTAAAATAGCTGTACAGCTTGCAAACGAAAAACAGGGCTGATCAGATAACTAAAAAAAATTTATCATCAGGTTTTATAATTTATCAGAATTGAGAAAAGCAGTTATATTTGATATGGACGGAGTTCTGATAGATTCCGAGCCTGCGTATCTTGAAATGAACTTTAAACTCTTCGATGAACTTGGAATAGAAATGCCGGAAGAAGAGTATAAGGATTTTGTGGGTATGGATTCGTTAAAAATGTGGACGATGATAAAGAACAAATACGGTCTTTCAGAATCTGCAGAAGAACTCCGGCTTAAAGAAAAGAATCTCATGAAAAATTTACTTGAAGCAGGTGCGGATTCGATGACCGTAAGAGGTATACCGGAGCTGATCCGCGAATTCAGAAAAAAAAACTACGCATTAAGTCTTGCATCATCTTCATCCCGTGAAAACATTGATACAGTGATCAGCAAAATCAATCTCCGGGAGCATTTTGATTTCGTAATCAGCGGTGATGAAGTCAAGAGCGGTAAACCCGAACCCGATATTTTTCTGAGAGTAGCATCTGAATTTAACCTTACTCCTGACAAGTGTTTTGTAATAGAAGATTCATTTAACGGAGTTACCGCCGCAAAAAAAGCCGGTATGTATTGTATCGGATTTTCCACGGATAATTCAAACAGTCAGGATTTATCAGGAGCTGACCTGATTGTAAATTCATTCACCGAAAAAGATTCTACGGAATTATTAAAATTTATAGAGGACAATTAATATCATTTATGGGAAAAATTGAAACCGTAAAATTCATTTCCAAAAACGGATATGAAGTAACAATCCGTACAGCGGAATTGAATGATGCAGAATCTGTTTTTGAAATAGATAAATCTGTCGCCGATGAAGGAATCTACATGCTGCGTGAGCCCGGAGAATCTCAGTATAAATCAGAAAACATAATAAAAGATATTGAAGAACATTCCGGGAAGTCAGGATCACTTTTTATTGTTTCGGAAATGAATAACAAAGTAACGGGATATCTGGAATTTACGAACGGAAGGCTTCTCAGGACTGCACATGCCGGGATGTTTCAGATGTTCATACATAAAGAATACCGGGATTCCGGAACGGGAAAAATGCTTCTCGACTCTCTTATTAAATGGGCTGAAAAAAACCCACTGATAGAAAAACTTACATTGAATGTATTTTCTACAAACAAAAGAGCCATTCATCTGTACACCAAAACTGGATTTAAAACAGAAGGAAGATGTCCTAAAGACATGAAGCTTAAAGACGGAACATATATTGACAGTGTGCTTATGTATATGTTCGTGAAACAGTTTCCGGCTATCTGAACATAAACGAAAGAGGACCTTCCGGATTAATTATATCTGTCATACTGCTCAGCGGAATCGGTACGGTCTGTATTCCGAAAACGTAGGGTGCCGCCTGTGCAGGATTGAATGTTAAAATCAGACTGTCTTCCGTCAGATTCCAAACACAGAAATTATTTATATCAGGGGAAGCTCCGTCAGTAATCATTTCATCAATATTTGTATATCCGTTTTTCATAGCGTTTTCCCTTAATGATGCAATACAGTAATCTGAAATAAATTTCAGATAATCAGAACCTGATCTGAACAAATCCGCAATGTTCAGCAGAAGACTGTCATATATGATACTGTAATTGTATGAATGAATCAGTGTTACAGGATGAGCCATGCCGATTACCGCGGAGAATTCTTTCATTTGCGCTGAAAGTACCGTGCCTGATATAACGGAAGCGCTGCCCGTGATTTCGAGAGAACTTCCCATTCCGTTCATCGCTGTATTGTTCTGCATGCCGTAAACTTCGTCTTTAAATCTCTTAATCATTCCCCCGGCTGCGGTGTCAAGCGAAGAATTGATATCGGATGCAATTCCTCTTACTCCCATCAAAGCGTCCGGTCCGAAATTAATCTGCGGTATTAAGGCATTAATCATATAATTATGCTCCTGATTTTTTTCAGACACTGTTTTGTAATTTACACTCATTGTCTGAGCATAACAGTTTAATGTTATAAGTGAAAAAATCAAAACCGGCAGTAATAAACTTCTCATCGCGGATAAATTTAATTCTCCATAATATTATTTCAGAAAAATCACTTTGTCTTAACCAATCTGTTGAATTCCCTGAGAAACTTTTTGTGCGATGTATAATGAATCGTATGCAGTTTATGTGTCCTCGCGGCAAGTATATTGGCTTTCAGGTCATCTATGAACAATGTTTCCTCCGGAACGAGCTTGTGTTTTTCAATAAGGTAACTGTAAATTTTCTTCTGCGGTTTAACCGATTTTACTTTATACGACAGAACCCTTTTCTTAATATGTTTTACATAAGGGAAATTATTGTCAATAAAATTTATATGCGCAGCATCCACATTTGAAAGCATATACAGTTTATAACCGGAATCAAGAAGCCTGTTTTCAAGAAAATTTTTCATGAGAGTATTCTCCCAGAAAATATCGCAGTATAGAAAGTAAAAATCCGCATAGCTTATTCTAAGACCGAACTTTTTCTTCAGGATTCTGAATGCCTGTTTGATATTGATCCTGTTGCTTCCGATCTTTATGTCGAATTTATTATCAATAAAATAATTTCTTATCTTTCCGGCATAAACTTTTTTTTCAAGCCGTGCGACTCCGTCATAAAAATAGCAGTAATCGAAATATACAAGAGTATTTCCCAGATCAAAAATGATATTTTTAATTACACTGCCGCTCACTTAAATGTATTTTGCTGAGATAACATTTAGATTTTCATCAAAGATATATTCTCTCGGATTTCCGGTGGGAATTTCTGTGCGGAGAATTTCTTCGCTGCTCATTTTTTCAAGATACATTATAAGAGCCCTCAAACTGTTTCCGTGAGCCGATATCAGAATGTCCTTACCTTTCTTCAGCTCCGGCTCTATGTATTTTTTATAATAAGGAAGAACGCGGTCGGCTGTGTCCTTGAGGCTTTCGCCGTTTGGCGGCGGCGTGTCATAACTTCTCCTCCAGATTTTTACCTGATCATCACCAAACTTCTTTCTGCATTCGTCCTTATTCATTCCCTGAAGATCTCCATACATTCTCTCGTTCAGCGCTTTATCTTTACTGACTGGAATATCCTTCTGATTTATTTCTTTCAGAATAATATCGAGTGTCCGCTGTGCTCTTATCAGGTCCGAAGTGAATGCTTCATCGAATTTGTAATTACCCAGCTTCTCGCCGGCTTTCAATGCTTCTTCCTCGCCTGCCGGTGAAAGATCTATGTCTATCCAGCCCGTAAACCTGTTTTCCAGATTCCACTGAGATTGTCCGTGTCTGACTATAACTAATTTTGCCATGAATATTTATTAAAAAAATTTTTTACAAATTAGTTTAAAATAATTATTCTTACAATTTATTTCAGAATATTAAAACCGAAGCGAAAAGAAATTCAGACAGAAGTTATCTGAAGAAGTGTTTTTGTTCAGGGATCAGTCTTTCCATTTAACCGAACAGCCTATTGACGGAATCTGCGTGAAATCTATTTCCTTTCCGTCAAGCAGAAGATTTACTGCTTTCTCCAGATCCTTTGAAGTTACCGCCGATTCATCTTTCCAGTTGTCATCAAATCTTCCCCTGTATTTAAGTATCCTTTCCATTCCGTATAAAAAAATATCCGGAGTGCATACAGCTCCGTATGCTCTCGCTGTCTTTTGTGTTTCATCATATAAATACGGAAAATTGATTTTGTGCATTTCAGAAAACAACTTCATATTTTCAAATGAATCTTCCGGGTAAGAAACCGGGTCATTGGAATTGATGCCGATGAGCTGAACACCTCTGCTTCTATTGGTTTCCTGAAATTTAACCAGTCTGTCAATAATTGCTTTTACATACGGACAATGATTGCACATGAATATTATTACGAGCAGTTTGAATTCATCAAAATCAGAAAGACGGTAAATTTTCTCATCTGTTCCTTTCAGTCTGAAATCAATTATTTCCGAACCGATATTGTCTATGTTGCTGCTCGCTGCCATTTTAAGTTAAAAATTAATCTGATTTTTACAGTTCAAAAGAAGTTTAGAAGTCCTCATCATCCTCGTCTTCTGCCATTTCGGGATGATAGTCTTCATAAAGAAATGTGATGTGATGCTTCTTGTCATACTCTGCAAATTCCTTGAATATCTCCTGTGTTATAAATCTGTATTTTTCCCTGTCAGGATAGTCATTATGGAAGTGAACTATAATATTGTATTTGTCGAGCAGAAGTATAAGCTTTTTCAGTTCTTCTTTTACTGCTGCGGAATCAAGTTTTGAAAAATCCCTGAATTTAGGTTTGCCGATTCTGTTGTATATGTTTACAATCTTTGACTTTGAATGTCCCTTTTCAAATTCTTCTACTTGCTGAATAAACTCTTCATCGTCCTCTTCGCTGATTTCTCCGTGCATTTCCTCTTCAAGCATCTCTTCGATTTTATTATCATCCTTTAATTCAAATTCTTCATCTGCTTCTTCGTCTTCTTCCTGTTCATCGCCTTCCGGCAATTCAAAATCCAGTTCTTCATCCTTGATAAATTCATCTTTCAGATCTTTGTCATTTAATTCCCCGTTCTTTTTTTTCGGAGCTTTGGTTTCCTTGTGATTTTTATTTTGGGATTTCCTGACTGTCATAAATTATATTCTGCTTTGAATCTTGCTTTTATAAACCTGTCTGAATAATTGAATTTAGAAATTATTTTTAATCAAGTTACAAGAATAAATTAAAAATTCAATTATAAATTTTTTATTTTTCCGAAAAACGATTAAAAGTTTTTTAAAAAATTCAATTGCAATATTAAAAATAATTCAGCCTATGTATTTAAAATAGATATACAAAACCGGTGCAACAAATATTACACTGTCGAATCTGTCCAGTATGCCTCCGTGACCCGGAATGATTTCCGATGAATCCTTTACACCGGCGTATCTCTTTAACAGTGATTCAAACAAATCTCCGGTCTGAGATAATACCCCCGTTATTATTCCGGCAGATAATGCATCCGTTAAACTCAGTTTATCAGGATAAATGTAATGAACAGCAGCGGAAGATAATAAAGTGAAAAGAAATCCTGCCGCTGATCCTTCCAGCGTCTTATTCGGACTGATTGATGACAGCTTGTGTCTGCCGAAAAATTTTCCCCCGAAATAAGCTGCAGTATCGCAGATCCATATCATAACAAAAATATAAACTAACAGATTAAGTCCGGAATAACCGTTGATTTTTCCGAGCAATACAAAAGGAACAGTTATATATAATATTCCCGATACTGCAATTACGGGATTAAGAGGATTTTTATTTTCACTTCGGATAACTTCTGCTGCAGCAAGAAGAATAAACACAACCGGAAGAAATATCAGTGGATCATCTTCCGAAATGTAAGAATACATAAGTAACATTGAGGATAAAACCATACCCGGAATTTTCAGGGGATGAAAATTCTTTTTCTCCGACATTCTAAAAAACTCCCATAAAGCTCCGCAGGTAACAAAAAGAGAAAATATAAAAAAATAAATTCCTCCCGTGTAAAAAATTAAAAGCAGAACGGGAATACCGATGATTCCTGTTAATATGCGTTTAATAAGATTATTCATCAGAATCCCCGGAATTGATTGTTCCGTCTGAAACTGCAATGCCGTTACCGGCAGAATCTTTCATGACAGAATATTTTTTAATCAAAATAATTACGGCGGAAAAAATTATAAATGACATTAAACCCAGAAGGGCATATTCAATCTGTTCTTCGTGAGTCATCTTTTCAGTACCGAAAGATTCTTTTCCGTAAATGAAAACCGCCGCTGCAGAAATGAAATTGTTGAGGAAATGACATGTAATCGCCGTGTAAATGCTTCCGCTGTGATATACGATGAATGTAAGAAAAATTCCCAGTATAGCAAGCGGAACAACATTGAACGGATGAAAATGAAACAGCGCGAATATAAGACCGCTGAAAAATACAGCTTTAGCTGCAGGAATAATTTTTTCAAAATTTCTGAATACTAACCCGCGGAATAAAAATTCCTCCGCGATTGCCGGTGTCACTGCAATTACTATAATTACGAGTATGAATTCAGGAACTGAATTTGCCGACACAAGAGTCCCCGTTGCGGCTTCGAGCGTATCGAATAACTCTTTTAATTCTTTCAGAACTTCCTGTCCGAACGGAAGAGAAAAAATCAGTTCATTCTGATAATAAAGATAAAGCTGAAGAAAGGGCTGAATTGCAAAAATACCTATAACCGACAGAATAAAAACCGGTAACTTCGGCTTTCTGAGCCTGAATGTACCTTTAATATCGTTATCCTGAAGCATAACAAGAATAATTGAAGGGAACAGAATAAACATAAACTGTGCAACCGACATGATAATTCTCGTCAGATTGAGATTTTCGTTCATTGTCTGCAGATCAGCGCCGAGAACATAATACGCAGCCAGACCTCCCACTATCTGATACAGAAAAAACACAACTGATAAAGAAAGAAAAATGAAAAACAAAGGAGGAATGTTTGACAGCGGTCCTTTCTTTTGACCGGATACTTCATTGTTGCCGGAATTAAAATTGTTTTCTTCCAAAATCAGATTATGAGGACAGTTGAGTATTTTAAACAATATCATTAAAATAGAATTTTATTTAAAGATATATTATAAAACTGATAATGAACTTAATTCAAAAAGATTATCTGAACTGAAAAAAATAATACAGGAAGAGGAATGTTTTCGTTTTTTCAGATTGAATAAAATGAAGAATAAATTTATTTTAATGATAATGAATCAATTCGAATCTTTACAATCAGGTGAACAGGCAACGGAACATTATAACGAACAGATTGGAAATACAAATTCCGGCAGATTCAGTTTTGTGATAAATATTATTCTGTTCATTTTTACTTTCTTTACAACTTCAATTGCAGGAGTCTTCTGGGCAAACAGGGATCCGTATGAGCTGTCAAATTTTTCGGCGGGACTTACATATTCGGTTTTGATACTTCTTGTTATCACGACTCACGAATTCGGACATTATTTTGCGGCGAAATTTCATAATGTACCTGTAACACTGCCGTACTATATACCTTTTCCGTTCATTTTTCTGAATCCGTTCGGAACAATGGGAGCTGTCATCAGAATGAAATCACAGTATTACAGCCGGAAAGCTCTGCTTGATATCGGCGCGGCAGGTCCGATAGCAGGATGGATAACTTCGGTGATAATTCTGATTATCGGTTTTACAAATCTACCTCCGCTTAAATATTTGTATGAACTTCATCCGGAATACTCGGTTACAGGAATTCCCGTGAGCGGATTTACTTTCGGTTACAGTCTGATTTTTCTTGCATTCGAAAAGATTTTTACTTCTTCGCCTGCCGTCTTTATGCCGCCGATGAATGAAGTTTATCATTATCCTTTTTTATGCGTTGGCTGGTTTGGTCTGCTGATCACATCACTTAATATGATGCCGATTGGACAGCTTGACGGAGGTCATATTTCATATGCCATGTTCGGCGACAAACACAGGTATGTTGCATATTTTTTCTTCACATTGCTGTTAATCTTCGGATTACTCGGACTGCTGCCTTTACTGAATATCAGCACGGGATTCGGATCTCTTAACTGGCTTGTCTGGGCATTGCTGATTTTCTTTGTAATAAAAATAAAACATCCGCCGACTTATTCCGAATCGGAAGAACCTCTCGGAAAAGGAAGAATGCTTACCGGCTGGTTTACATTCTTTATTTTTATAATCTCATTCTGCCCTGTTCCTGTTTTTGAAGTATAAACCGCCGGATAATATTCCCGTGCATCCTGTTTTTAAATGAAATGCTTCTAATGAAAAATAAACCGGCTTTAGCCATAATTTTTCTAACGATATTTATTGATCTGCTCGGATTCGGAATTATTATGCCGCTGCTTCCGTCCTTTTCCGTGAATGTGCTTCATATAAATGAACTTACAATCGGACTGATGGTCGGAATTTATTCTCTGATGCAGTTTTTCTTCAATCCGGTGTGGGGATCTCTCTCCGACAGATACGGAAGAAAACCGGTTCTCGTAATGAGTCTGATCGGCGGAGTGATTTCAAATCTTCTTCTTGCTTTTGTGTTTTCCGGGATTATACTTTCGGCTTTTCTATTTATAACTGCCAGGGCTTTTGCAGGTATTTTTGCTGCAAATATTTCTGCCGCTCAGGCAGTGATTTCGGACATTACTTCTCCCGAAGACAGAACAAAGGGAATAAGTCTTATCAGCACTGCATTTGCCATGGGATTTGTATTCGGTCCTGCAATCGGCGGAATTTTATCGGAGAATTTCGGATATGCCTTCCCTGTCTATGTGTCTGCTGCAATGTCGCTTATTGCATCACTGCTTTGCATTTTTGTATTCAAAGAATCGCTGCCGCACGAAGTTCAGCTAAGAAACCGTCTGAATAAAAAAATTATTAATCCTCTTAACTTCGGTAATTTTTATAAAGCGTTGAAAAATAAATCATACGGAGTGTTTATGATAATATTTTTTGTATCGGTATTTTCGTTTTCAAATATATTCGGAACAATACAGTTATTTGCCGGAAGACCTGAAGGTCTGAATTTCAATCAGGCTGAAATAGGATATCTCTTTTCTTATATGGGGATTACAGGAGGTCTTGTTCAGGTTATTTTTGTGAACTTCTTCAAGCGGATGATTGGAGAGGAAAATTCTCTTGTACTCGGCTGCTTTATTACAATATTCGGCCTCGGGCTGATCGGATTTTCGGTAACAGTTCCTTTTCTGCTGCTTGTAATTGCAACTCTGTCTCTCGGCAACGGAATAAGCAGCACCGTATCAATCAGCCTTCTTTCTCAGAATGCCGGCAAGGAAGAACAGGGATCTGTTCTCGGATTAAATCAGTCTCTCGGATCGTTTGCAAGATTTCTCGGTCCAGTCTGGGGAGGGTTTGTGTATCAGTTCTTCGGATACAAGTTTCCGTTCCTGACGGGCAGTTTGTTTATGCTTATTATAACTGTCTTTTCATATCTTTTCTTTAAAAAGAGAAAGCTGTCTCATTAAATTTTCATTTAACTGCAAAACACTAAAATCTCATACCGATAATTCCCAGCATTCTTCCCGACTTCATTCCGTCTCTTCTGTAAGAATGAAAAAGCTCTTTTTCCGTAAATGTGCAATACTCAGATACCTCAATATTTTCTTCCCTGACTCCCTTTTGCAGCAATTGCCTGTAATTATCTTTCTTAAGATCCGGAAAGTATTTTCCGTCTTTTTCATAACGGATATCTTCATCAAAAAGAATTCCCACCTCTTTTCCTGTTTCATAATTATCCTGTGAAATACCCGGTCCGATATATGCTATTATGTCTGAAGGATTTACAGAATGTTTCTCTTCAAGCTCCGTGATTGTCTTTGTCAGTATTTTGTTATAAGTTCCTTTCCACCCGGAATGTATTCCGGCAATAAATTTCTTTTTCGGATCAAACAAAAAAACCGGAATACAGTCTGCCGTGCTTACGGCAAGAAAATTATTCTTCTTATCGGTGTATACAGCATCGCAACCTTCGAATAACTGCGGTCCGGACGAATAATTAACCGTTGAAGAATGAATCTGCTTCTGAAAAGTAACTTCCTCTGCCTTTATACCGAGTTCGTTAAAAAATATTTTCCTGTTTTCTGTTACATTCAGAGGATCATCTCCGGTTAAATTGCCGAGATTCAGACAATACGGCTCGGGCGAAACTCCTCCTTTCCTCGTACTGAAACCGAATATCAGTTCCGGATATTTCTTAAAAAGCCGGGAATATATTATTTCGGTTTTAATCAAACTACTGTAAAGATAAATTATATTATAAAAATATTCAGATTACAGTTTTATTTCCAGTCCGAGAGAAAGTCTGTTGTTAATATTGCCCTCAATAAAATCATTTCCGCTTCCTGTATTTTTCACACCATCAATATATGTTTCTGAATATTTTCCTGAAAACCTGATATAAGAAAAAGGCGCGTAATTTATAAGGAGATACAGTCTTCTTCCGTTGCCGTAAAGCGGAACATTCGTCATTACTCCCTCAATATCATTTTCAAATTCATATATCCTGCTGTCATAATTATCCGTGTCAAAAATAATGTATCTGAAATCAAGTGTTAACCGGTTCAATGGATTTAATCTTATGTCCGAATAAAACAGCATTCCTTTGTTATCGCTGCCGTAATGACCGTAATCCACATTTACAAATTCAAATCTGCTTCTTAATCTGAAATTTCTGTTCACCTGATAAATCATCCCTGCCCTGACATTGATCTGATTTCTGCTGTCAACTCTCTTTATGCTTCTTCCGTATTCATCAAATGTTGCTTTTGTCTCTTCGCTTATTTCCGATTTATATTTCAGGATAAACATCATCCCTTTGTCTGCCTTCCATTCCGCGCATGCAAGAAAATCATTGCCGGAAACAGAAACAGGTTCCGCAAATGATCTGTAAGGAAATTTAAACTGATCAAAATAGGCGTTGATATCAATTCCTTTAAACGGTTTAAAGCTGATACCGGCATAAAACCCTCTTTCGTTTCTTGTATTCCCGCTTCTCTCTCCGAATCCCGCAGAGTGAACTGGCGCAAAGTCATAAGGATAATTTCTGTATGAAAATAAAATATCGGCAATTCTGAAAAAAGTAAATTGCAGAGAGTTTATGGATGCGACCGCACCGGTCTGAGATCTCGCCCATTCTCCGTAAACAGTTATATTCCTGACAACAAAATCATAATCCGCTCCGGTCATATTTGCGGAATTTCCCGAAAAATTAAATAACTGCTGCAGTGAATCCTTTATTACTGGTTTAGAAAATCTGCTGCGCCAGTAAGTAACCCCGAGTGTAAGCCCTTCTCTGTTAAAGGTTATTCTTCCTCCGGTAAGTTTTTCTTTAACGGAATTTTTCCGCTGTATTTCAGACGAAGTTCTGTGATAACCGTCATAGTAAAATCCGGAAATTTCATCCTGATTCAGTCTGTATGATGCGTCATAATAATTATCCGAGTAAAAGAGATTCACGCCGAAATTTCCGTGTCTTAAATCCGCCGCCGCTCCCCTGAAAAACTGAACTTCATTCGCTGACCTGTATCCGGAAAGATTCCTTCCCTTCTTTTTAAAAGGAGAAACTGCTTCTGTTCCTTTTGAATATGAAAATGAATTCCACATTGCAAGACCCTGCGCAAAGTTAAGCGTATAATCTCCTGCAATAACGGAATTAATAATTCCGGATCTGCTTAATCCGGCAAATCCGGAGACAAAATCCGTAAGATTCTTTTCACCGGCATCTTTTTCGAGAGTGATGTTTGTTTCAAGCTGATATTTTACGCCGGACAGAACGGAATTTATCCGGAAATAAATCTTCGGTTTTGAACCTTCGTATTTACGGTTAAGGTAACCTGCCTTCTGCTGAAGATCCTGTGAAAATCTCGAAATGAACAAGGTTTTAAATTTATTATTCTGTTTAAGAGCCGGATTTTTTCCTGATGCGTCTTTCTGATTGTTCTTTCCGGATTTTTTTGCAGTAACATAAATTTTTATTTTATTGTATAAATCTTCGGTTATACCGTCGACTTTCAGCAAAGAACGCCTGGATTTGAATTGAACGTTTTTGTTTCTGTAACTTATAATATTCCGTGTTATGACAGAATTAAGGAACGGGATAAGATTAATTTCGTCTGATGAAGCGCTGTTTAAGTCGACAGGATTTCTTTTGAGATTTTCGAGAAAGTCCGGATTTTCTTCACCATCCTGCAATTCCGCCGTTTCTTCAAGCAACGACTCCTCGGTTAATGAATTTCCGGAATCGGTTGTGTCCGGAACATTATTCAGAATATCAGTCTGCGCTGATAAATGATTCTGAAATATTGCGCAGATTAAAATTACAGGACAGTATTTTATTATCATGATTTTCTTTAAAAATCAAATCACGTTAAAATACAGCCGGGATAAGTCCGGAAAAAGATTTATTTATATCTGAGATGCTTTTTTACACTCTGTAAAAAAGAAGGGAAAAATTATTTAACTCTGATTTTTTCAGCAGCGAGGATCTCTTTAGTTGCCGCAATCTGCACGAATACAATCAGATCGCTTTCATTCTGATTTATTTCGGATGCAACGGAATAAGAATTGTTGAATGTAATTGTTTCTCCCGATCCGATTTCAAATGTCTGACCGGCGGGAGGAGTTACGAGATTTCTCAGAGTATTGTTAAAATGCGTTTCGCCGTTTGGAGCGGTATAAGGAATTTCATTTTCCGCAAGCGCGATATGATAAACAAGATCGGTGTAATTCTGACCTGAGGGCTGGGTGATTTTAACGTTTAAATTACCGCTTCTTGAGACAGAATCGTAAACATTAATAAGTCTTATTGCCAGAGGTCTTGAAGCAATCAGCTTTTCGTTAAGCTTGCTTGTCCACGGACCGGAAGAGTAATTTCCCATAAACACTCCGAGAAGAAAAGTTCTCGGATTAACAATTGCTGAATTGGGGTAATAGCTCATTCTTGCATTGTTGTCTTCCGTATTGTAAAGATAAAACGGATCTCCGGCAAAAAGTGTAGTATGATAACGTAAAATAATAACGTTTGTATCCCCGATCGTAACTCCGCTGTTTTCATATACAGCATCAAGATACTGATTCGCTTCTACACAGGGAACGCAGCTTGTGTTTGTAAAGAGTTCGACGAGAACTTTGTTTGTCGGAAGATTCTGCGGTTCGGCAGAATTGTTTACCGGAGTGTCATTGCTTTCACATGAATAAAACATTATTCCGGAAAGCAACAATGCCGCAATTAAGATATTTTTTTTCATAAAACTGAATTTTAAAAAATTAAAACAGCGTCTGAACTGCGAGTCTGAAACCTTCGAATGGTTTCACAAATCTGCAGATTCCGTTTGCGCATCTCAGACCGCCTCTTTCCGAACCATAACTTACAAGGACAGAATTCGATTCGTTTATTTTATATGTCGCTTCACCGAGCCACCAGAAATTCTTACCCGTCGGCTCTTCATCGTCGTTTGTCGATTCGGCATTAACTGTCAAAGTCATATCAGGCGACTTTGACAGGGATAATGAAAAAAACTGATTCGTATAATTAAAACTCGTGCTGTTCGTTCTGAGTGAATTGTAAACCCACTGCTGTTCGCCGATAAATGTAACAGTATAAATTTTACTGAATGAATATTTAATTTCAAACGGAAACGTTGTTGAAATTATTTTTTCTGATTTATCGGGATAAATCTGATTGTAAATAACGCTGTTCTGCGTGCTTATGCCGGCTTTATAATACAATTCATCGGATGCATAGTTTTCTCCCTGAAAAAATATTTCCCAGAAAGGATAAAACGGATCGTCCAGCGACGGAAGATAACTGTCGCTTCTGTCTACACGCTCATACGAAACAATGCCCGACGAATTGGTGTCAGTATATTCATAATGTCTTGAGGCAATGCTTCCGTTTAATTCAAAGCTGAGTTTATCCGTCGGAGAATAAACAATGTCAAGCATTCCCCCGACTTCATCGTTAAAATCAACAACGTGCGGATTTCTTGACATCAGCGTTGAAAGCTGTTCGTTTTTTGCCGTAGGCGGATTCTGATAAGGCAGCATTCTCGACGGACGGGTATTGCTTCTGTTATCCGGAAGAGTTATGTCGTAACGGTAATTCTTATATTCCAGCGTAATGCCGGTATTTTTATGGGAATAAGAAACGGATGAATAAAGACCGTCTCCTTTTGCTGTCTGCGGTTCGGTATAAACTTCATTCGGGCTGATCAGCGAAGTCTTGTGCGAATAAGCAGCATAAAATTCAAAATCGGCAATATTGTATTTAAAATTTATTTCCGGCAGATCGGTTTTGACAAGTGTCGGAGAGCCTTCTTCCGGAATGTCACCGGTGGAATAAACATAACCGAGTCCGATTGTCAGCGGTTTTACAGGCGAGATTTCCCCGTAAGCATTCCTGATTCTGTATTTTTCTATTCTCTCAGGCAGAAGATAATCGCTGTAATCAATATTTCCTCCGATAAGCTGCGCCATGAATTTTACCGGATTCTTTTTTCCGAAAGTATTTTTGTATTTGATTCTTACTCCGTCAATTCCCGTATCGT
This sequence comes from Ignavibacteria bacterium, assembly GCA_016788375.1. Classification (GTDB taxonomy): domain Bacteria; phylum Bacteroidota; class Ignavibacteria; order Tepidaquicellales; family Tepidaquicellaceae; genus JAEUSI01. The sequence goes on from JAEUSI010000050.1 coordinate 17,926, forward strand.
ATGCCAGACCCCAGTCTTCAAAAACATTGAGAGACAGACCTCTCGAAATAATATCCCAGTAGTCACCGGCGGTAAATGAAATTCCCGATTCATGTTCATACTGAACAAATCTTCTGTCGATCCCGAGAAAATCATTTCCGTATTCCCTCGGCTGGCTAATCTGGTATCTCATTCCGAATGTAACGCCGTTTACATTGAGTCTTGCGTCCGTGAGGTTTTCGAAATATTCTTTAGAATTTTTAAGCGATCCGGTATATTCGTATCCGCTGCCGTATCTGAGTAAATTGCTTACGGAAGCTTCCACATTCAGGTTAATCTGACCGTAAGTTCCGGAGGAAAAATTCAGTATGATAAAAAAAAGCAGAAGTTTTTTCATCTGTGAAAATTAAGAGCAGTCTTGAATGAAAGTTTATCTGGAATCACCTTTTGAGTTGTCATTTTTGGATTCTGAATTTAAAACATCTTTGATTTCGGTTTCTATTTTATATTCATCTCCTGTTATATATCCGATGTGCGTTGCAACGATCTTTTTATTTTTGTCAATCAGAAGCGAATACGGAATTCCCTGTCCGTTATAATCCTGAAACACACGTTTTTCCGGGTCTAAAACAACAGGGAAAGTGTATTTGTTGGCATTTATGAAAGCCTTCACTTTAGATACAGTCTTCTGATTGTCCTGATTGACTGCCAAATACGTAAACCCCTGATCTTTAAATTTTTCATAAACAGGCTGCATCTTTTTCATTTCTTCCTTGCAGGGCGAGCACCAAGTTGCCCAGAAAGAAATCATTACCGGACCTTTTTCAAGAAGCTTGCTTAATGTTACATCATTTCCGTCAAGATCATTAAGGGTGAAATTATTATACATCTGCGCCGGAGAATTCTTAATAGTGATTACGGAAAAGAATATTACTGCCGCTAAAAATATTAGTTTTTTCATTTATTGTGCTGATTCTGTTTCGTTATTTTAAAAAAAGTATTACTGCTGCCGTAATGATCAGGTTAAGCAGACCGAGCGGCAGAAGAATTTTCCATCCGAGGTTCATCAACTGATCGTAACGGAATCTCGGAACTGTCCATCTGACCCATATAAAAAACAATACCATGAACGTTACTTTTGCCGTAAAAGTAATTATCTGAAGAATGCTTACCAGCATCGGGGATAAGCCGAAGTTCTGCAGATACGGAAACTGCCATCCGCCGAGGTAAAGTGTTGTAATCATAGCGGAAGAAACAATTACGTTCGCGTATTCAGCAAGAAAAAAGAGAGCGAACTTCATGCTTGAATATTCGGTATGATATCCGCCGACAAGCTCCTGCTCCGCTTCCGGAAGATCAAAAGGTGTTCTGTTGGTTTCCGCAAAAGCCGAGCTTAAGAAAATTATGAACCCGACCGGCTGAAGTATCAGATTCCATTTCCAGCCCGCCTGATTCTGAACAATCGTATCAAGTTCAAGCGATCCGTTCATCAGTATAATCGCAATTACCGAGAGTCCCATTGAAAGTTCGTAGCTGATCATCTGCGCCGAGGATCTGAGTCCACCGAGAAGAGAGTATTTGTTGTTTGAAGACCAGCCGCTTAAAGTGACACCGTATACACCGAGCGAAGTCATTGCCAGAAAATACAGTATGCCGATATTTACATCGGCAATCTGAAGTTTAATGACCTTGCCGCCGATTGTTATTGTGTCCCCGAAAGGAATTACGGCAAAAGTTGAAAGCGCGACTATAATTGAAATAGCCGGTGCAAGCGAATGAATGAATTTATTTGCATTTGCCGGTACAATGTCTTCTTTCATAAGAAGTTTCACTGCATCTACAATCGGCTGCAATAATCCCTGAGGTCCGACTCTGTTCGGTCCGACCCTGTTTTGTATTAATGCGGAAACTCTTCTTTCTGCATAAACAGAATATGCAACTGCTGTCAGCAGAACTATTTCCACAACGGCTATTTTGGATATTACTATAATAAGATCCAGTAAATATTCAGGCATCAGTATTGTGTGTTTGAGTTATCAAAATCAGAAAAATATTATTAAAATTAAATGCATTTGACGGAATTTTTTCAGGAATTTTTTCAATGCTGCCCAAACTAACTTAAAAATGTTGAATAAATTATGAAAATAAATAAATTTCAAATTTTTAGTAAAACAATCGTAAAACAAACCTGCCTGTGATAAATTGCCGTTAAAAATTCTGAGCTTTGGCGTCAGCAGGAATTTCCTGTTTGACGTGCGAGCGATTTGAACAGGGAGTTCAAATTCTTGCAGTCAATGCAAAAGAATTTAAGGCAATTTATCACCAGCAGGCGATTTTTCCTATGCGGACCTTTTTAGACTGCCCCCGAATGATTTTATCGGGGGCTCAAAAGAAAAGCGACTATCTTAAATCTCAAAGAATTAATACAACGATTTGGACGGATGTAATTTAAATACAAATCACCAATAGAAAACATCTTCAAAATAAATCGAAACGGCTATAAAAGCAATTCCGGTAAAACCTGCTTTCCAGCACAGATATTATATAAGTCCTTCATATCCTCTCCCTCTGCCAAATTAAATCATTATGATAAACATTTATACACCTGCTCAAAAGCTATATCGCATTTTTTGAATACGATTCGGTCATAACTATCAGGCAGAACTTCGACGAAAGTTTCTACAATTGTTGTTTTTGAATTAATCTGACAACTAATTTTTATCACAAATTAGCAACTGTATATTAATCGGAAAGATTTGAGCAGAATTGAAATTATGTGAGGCAATTCTTAAGGATGAAAAAATTATTTCATCACTTAAGGTATAAAATTGAAATCAACTTTTTCCTGGCTTTGATTTTTGTCAGGCGAAAAAGATATTTATAAATATTCACGGAAGTTTGAAGCAGTATTTTAAGTTTATTAGTTTCAGGATCCATGCTTTTAAAATGCAGAGGTAAAATCTTCTTTGTTCCTGAATTTTTGAGTTAATGTTAACTTGACCGGATATTTGAATTCAAACTGACTCCTGAAAGGAATTGCAGTTATGTTTTTCAAAAAGGACTTAACACCACAGATAATTTTTTCGCTGGGATCAACACAAAATCTATCAGTTTCACAGCTGAACTATTAACAACATTAACTCTCCTTTCTGGAAACGCAGGTTATAAATGCAATAAAAACATATTTTGAATTAATAACCGAATATAAAATGTGTTCCCGATCTGGCAGACCGGGAACGGAAGATAAAATGATTTTCGTATGAAGTTTCTTGAAGCGGAAAAAAGGAATTATTCGGAATGAAAATACTTAAGTCAGAATAAACTGTTTTTCATATTTGTACTTCCTTTATTTACTGGCTCATTTCAAACACTTCTGCAAAATAGAATTTCTGCATTTACAGGTCAAAGAATTTTTTTTCATAAAATCGCTTTTAGGGTATTACTTTCGGGAAGAAAGGTTTTGCTAAATGCTTGAATTTTTAACCGTTATTAAATATTTTATTCCAAATCCGTACTAATCTTAAATCGCTGTTAACTTTCTACATTATTTTGCATCATTACAGGATAACCGAAATCTTAAGCACATTCTCCGATTCAGATATCAGAAAATTCCGGGAATATCTGAACTCGCCTTTTTTTAACAAAAGCGAAAAACTCATTAAACTTTTTGAATCTCTGATTATTTATCATCCGCACTTTAATTCCGAAAATCTACGGGCAGAAAAGTTTTTTAAAAAAGTAAATCCAGGTCTTGCATTTAACATCTCGACTTTCAGAAATCTGATGTCAGATCTTTCAGGTGCAGCTGAAAATTTTATGTCGGTTGTTAATTTTTGCAAAAAGGATTTTCAGAAACAGGAATGTCTACGGGATGAGCTTTTTAAAAGAAGATTAGGCAGGATACTGGGAACGTACATTAAAAAATGCGAACTGATGTTCAGTGAAATAAATATTATGGATTCGGAATATTTTATTGACTATTTCAGGTTTTCTGTTGATGTGATTAACTATAATCAGATATTTAAACCAGTTACCGGAACTGATGCTGTATCATTAAGAATAAAC
>JAEUSI010000051.1 GCA_016788375.1 Ignavibacteria bacterium
TTCCTTTAATGTACGGATTGCATCAACTGCTTCTTTATAATTTATTTTATATTTTTCCTTTGATTTCTTTGATGGTTTCTTAAGAGTCTGATGATCATATTTGTCCAACACATCCAAGGCATAGGAATAATCTGTGACTACTTTTAATAAGCCGGTTGCTTCTGCAGAATTAAGCTCTTTACTGCTTAGAACATTTTCCAATAACTTTATTGTTTGCTTTAATTCAGTAAATTGATGCTGTGTTTCTTTCAGACGTTTTTCATTTATAGAATAACCTTTAACCAGATATTCTTTCAAGCGCTGAGTTGCCCATATACGAAATTGAGTTGCTCGGAGTGAATTTACACGGTAACCCACTGAAATAACCGCATCCAGATTATAAAATGTTGTTTTATATTTTTTTTTGTCCAAAGCAGTATGTTCCAAAATGGAACTAACTGATTTTTCATTCAGCTCACCTGATTTGAATATATTTAATAAATGTTTCGTTATCGCCGGTCTCTGAGTTCCAAATACTTCAGCTATCTGTTTTTGAGTTAGCCAAACAGTATCCTTCTCAAATTTAACTTCAATTTGAGTTTGTTTATTCTCGGTTTTATAAATTACTATCTCACCTCTGTTTTCCATAATATATTGTTTTTTAAAATTATTTGAGCTTAAGTCAATATTTTATTTTGACCAGAGCAATTATCACTTCTCTCTTTTCAAAATAAAAGTCAAAACTCTAATTTGTTCCAATCTCTTTGATAAATGGACTCCACGCCACGGCGCGCAAGCCTGCCTGTTCCCGTTTTCTGATACAGAATAACAATGGGAGTTATAATATATTTCAACTTCCTACAGTCACCTTAATAATCTCCCTTCCTGTTCCTGCTTTTTGTGACACAATGACAACCTGTTCACCTGTATCCTCAACAATACCTATGAATTCCTTTCCGGGATTATCCTTTTTGTGTTTTGAATGAAGTTTGTATTGTTGCTTCAGAAGTTCCGTTCGTGCATCAAGAGCGGATTTCAGCTTTGTATAGGTTGGATCTTCATCATAGTTTAACAACGTTGGTGAAGTGGCTTTCTCAACGGTTATTTTTCCGAAAGTTGCTTTGTTGTCTATGAGCGTTATTTCATTTCTGAGTTTTTTATCAAGTGACTCTACTAGTAATTTAAGAACTGTTAAGGAAACCAGTTCGCTTACTCCGTTTGAGTTTTCAAATATATTGTTCTTCAGTTTCTCTGCAAGTGATTCAATATCTGATTTAGTTACAATATGGTTATATATCTGTGGTAGGCTTTGCTTCGTTATATCAAACATGTGTATATCCTCCTTTCCGGAAAGAACTTCATCTTGAACCATGATTCTCCTGATTTCCAAGATTCCCATGATTTAATTCATTAAAATGAAGTTCTGTCCAATATGATATTTTAATTTTAAATTTAAAGTTTAAATTTATTTATGTTTACTCAGAAATCGAAATTTTTTTTTGTACCTCCCCCTAACCCCCTCCTTTGCAAGGAGGGGGAATTAATGGAGTTAAAAATTCAGACCTGTAATCTTGGTGACATCACAGGTCTCCATAAATGTTTCAATTTCCTTAACCGTTTCAGGATCATTGTCTTTGAATCTGAACTCAAGAGCGTAGTAACTGCTTTTGTTCACGACACTGGTTTTCTTGACGAAGTATGCGGTTATGATCATGTCAATCAGCCTCTTTCCTGAAGACAGAATGAACTTAGTTGTTAACCCAAAGTTATCCATTGATTCAGTTTTCAGAAGCATTGCCGAAACGATTTTCTTATCATCAACGAATATGACCTCGATCCAGTCCTGATAGTCATAATTAAAGAATTCCCCCTGAAGATTTCTTATTGCAAGAACAGTAAAATCAAGTGTATCAGAAACAGGATTTGCTTTAATCTTGAACTTTCCCATCTGGCAGTCTCCTCTGTACGGGGTCGGTCTTCCGAGATTGATTATTCCGGACTTGCTCAGCGACACAGAGCCGCAGAAAACATTCCCATTACCGTTTACTGCTATCTGACCTTAGGTAATTTCTTCAATGTTCTTTTTATACGATTCCGAACTTTGATTCTCAGAATTTTCTGAAGATAAATTCTCAGATGTACAGGTTTCCCGATTCTTTTCTTTTTCAGAAACAGTTCCCTGTATAGTCTCCGATAATGTTTCATTTTCAGGAACCGAATTGTGTGTTGTTGATTTGAATGTTTCATATCCATTTTCCTTTACTTTGCTGGTTGATAGTGTCCCGTTTGTTGTTTGAGTTAAGTCGTTCATGATTTTTCTCCTTTTTAATTTAAATTATACGTTTACTAAACCTCCCCCTAACCCCCTCCTTTGCAAGGAGGGGGAAAACGGAGGTTTTAATTTTAAAAATTCAATTCAGACTGAAATGCTGAATAAGATAATTGTAAGACTGCGTGATCATATTCATTCCGTTTCTTACATTGTGTTTCTTTAAAGCTTCAGTAATGCACTGGCAGAAGTCCCATGCCGTCTTATTCGTATATGTGTCTTTCCACTCTTTGCGGATAATTGAAACATGAGTATCCTTAATTCTATTTTTAAAATACATTTCACCTGTGAGGTGAGCAGCTTCGATATCTGATACCGGGATCCTGTTCATTTTCTCATACTCAACCTGAATGGAATCGAACTGAGTATTTATTCCGGAAACTGCCTGCGATAGAAGTTTTTCAAAGTCGCCGTAAACATTCAGAGTATGTTTTCTCATTAAAATGATATCACCTCTGAACATGAGATTTGAGCACACCAGTACCTTTGATCCGGACACAAAGCCGACCGGAAGAGATTTGTCATAACTGTTCCTGAATCCGAACTCCTTAACCATTTCCGCATTTGCATTGTTGGCTGAAATGCTCATAGATCCGAACATCTGCAGACCGTTCTTAGATAGTTCGTATTGTTCATTACAGACAATAAGACCGTTTGAGCTAAGATGACTTTTAACTGAATCAATCAGGTGCTTATTTGATACAGGTATGTATGAATCTGTCTGAGCCGGAACGGGTACTGACAGGACTTCATTTAAATTTGTGAACATGATTTTAACTCCTTTTTTATTTATCGGTTATATGTTTTTTAAAAACCTGTAATACCATAGTAATATATGGTATTACAGGGCAAAAAAAATCAGAACGGTAGATCATTTGCAGCAAGTGACATTTCCCTGCGTCTGAAATCTTCCTGAGTATTATGATAAATCTCGTCAAGTGTCCTGACATGAAATTCATCATCTGATGAAAAAGTAAATGAAACAATATCAGCATATTTCCTGCTGTACAGCTCACAGAATGTAAGCAGATCAGTATTAGCGCTGATGAAAGCCGGAACTTCGCTTTTAGGTATTTCAAATCTCGCCTGATACATAGTTTTTAAAGTTTAATTAGTGAAAAATGACTTAAATAATTAACTAAAGAACTATAGCAAATTATCTAATATAAACCGAAATATCTATACCAAAATAAATCTAAGACAGAATTTGGTATCTTTTTATCTAACCTAAAACAATGACTCCTGCCGGCATCTCTTTCTGTCTGTTACCAGCTCATTGTAATCAGAAACAAATCTTAAAAGTAACGATGAACACTTATTTAAAGATATTTTACATTCTTTCTGATCCAGACCGAGAAACTCAGCAAGTAATTTTCTTGCTCTCAGATTATCATCATTTTTAATAAAATACTGCTCGGTAATATGTAATATCTTCTTTTCCATACACAGTTAATTTAATATATATAAACCGAAATATCAATACATTAAATAAATATTTGACATGTTTGATTCGCTTATTTCAGTTCACTGTTCAGATTTAGCCGGGATGAAAACAATTCACTGAATCCATAGCAAAGACAAAATGCGGAGTAGCGAAGCGGGATAACTCAAGCATTTTGTCTTTGCTGGTGTCAATTGAGTGCAGGCGTATCCAATCCCTGCTGACCTTCTTCTGATTTACAGGTATACCTGAAAACCGGAGCTGTGCAATGAAAGTCACTGCCGCAGTTAAAACCTGACACATGATACGTAAAGATACAGAAATGAAATCGCAGGTATGTATTTCAGGAACAGGAGTAAGAGAAGTAACAAAGCAAGGGAATCCCTGAGTTGAATGAATCGAAATACCCGATGAAAGTAAATGACACAGAAAACCACGTACATCATACCGTAAAAATAAAAAATGAAAGGTCACGGCTCACAAATGTAAGTCCACACCATTGGATGATAATGTTAGGTCATAACTGACAATGATGTTTATGGGTAATCAACCTGACTCGTCGGGGTTAAGAAGCTCCTAATAAGGATTGACAATGTTAGGTCATGAATACAAATCAGGAAAACTGAATCGGATGAAGATGTGTTCGAGTCTAAGGCAATAGCAGTTTACGTGAGAACCGCATTTTCAAAAATCATTGTTTTTCTTTATATATATGTGGGGCGAATTAAAGCTGCTTTTAATACTATAACTTAAAGTGAAACTTCTATTGTGCAGTCTGCGGTGTTTTGTCCGCAGTCTGCACATAACCTAATCCTTCCGTACCTGACTCTGCAACTGATACAGTAACTGAACCAGGAGTCTGTAACAGAAACGAAACCGGTTACTTATACTATGTAATAGCCTTTGCTAATATAACATAAAAAAAGGGATCCCCGGATAACCGGAGATCCTTAAAATATTAATAATGTTTCATATAGTTAAATACTATTACGACATTTGTCGTTATTTCTTTAAAATCATAGTTTTTGAAACTATTACTCCATTTGAAATAAGTCTGTAAAAATAGATCCCACTTGAAAGTTTTTCAGGAGTAAACAACTCTTCATAAAAACCTTTGCTTCTGAAACCGTTTACAATTGTTTTAACAAATGCTCCTCTGATATCAAAAATGTCCAATCTCACATAACTACTTTTTGATAATTCAAATCTTATATGAGTAGTTGGATTGAACGGATTAGGATAATTCTGATACAGGAAAATACTTTCCGGATTTAAAGTGTTGTTTAAAGATATGAAAGAAATTCCTCCGGAAGTTGTCTTGAATGCTCTTGGTTTGGAAATATTATTCATTCCTGCACACCATCCAATTGAATCATTCAGAAAGAAAATGCCGTGAACATTTGATTGTACAGAAAGAGTTTGTGTAGCCCAGCTTTTGCCTCCATCACTAGTATGAACAACAGAATTGCTTGTTCCGAACCAGCCCTGCTCTTTGTCAAGGAAAAACATCGCGAGAATGTAATATCCGGAAGAATCCAAAATACTTTCCCATGTGTTACCTCCATTAGTAGTCTTGATAGGAGGATCACCGTTAACATATCCTGTGTTCTGGTCAAGGAATTGAACATCTGTGAAGAGGGTATTAATCCTCTCGATTATCACTTGCCAGTTAACTCCGCCGTTTGTAGATCTGCAAACAATTACTGACTGCTCTCCAGAATAAGGGTTTACATAATAACCGGTACAGAATCCTGTGGTTAAATTTCCAAACGAAACTGATGATAACTGATAATGCTCATATCCTGGTATGTTATGTCTTGTCCAATTCAATCCGGAATTAGTTGTTCTGTAAATTCCCTTAGCACTACACCATCCCGTGTTTGAATCATAGAAATGCATAGAAGTAAGGTAATTCTCGCTTTCGGATGTAAGACATACTGACCAGTTGATACCGGCGTTTGTAGTTTTTCTGATCATAAAATTACCAGCTAAAAAACCAATAGTATCATTTATAAAATCTACATCCTTACCTCCTGAAACCTGCATATCAATCCAATTGATACCCCCGTTCGTTGTTTTGCACAGACTTCCACCTGACATCCAGCCGGTATTGCTATTTATGAACTGAACATCAGCCATTGCGCCTGAATAATGTTGCGGCAGTAATTGCTGAATCCATGTACTTTGAGCAAATGAGATTGAGGTAGTACTTATAATTGACTGAATTATAAATGACAGAATAAATGCTTTCATGTTATCTTTTTTTAAATGCATTAAAATTTGATATTCATATAATTGTTTTTGAAATCACTGTATTATCTCTGGATGCAAAAAGTGTCTACCGATGTCACAATTTTATCCTCTTGTTTAGAAGTTATAAAGAATGTAAATAAACGAAGAACAGATGAGTTAATTCATGCTGTCTGTACAGAAAATCATCCGGATTCCGCACCCGTCATTGGGGCAGTGTATGAAGTTTGATGTGTGTGGAATGCATACAATTACCCGTACTGCTTTCTTATGTAATTTACTTTAGAAATGAAAAAATTGTAATTCAAAAAAAAGTATCTAATGAAAAACGAATTACCAAATTAAAATGGTAACCTGGGATTAAAGAAAAGTGTTTCGTTGATTCATAATTAATATTACTAAAAGCATTATTAAAAAAGAAACGATATTCTGAAAAGACTATGACAGGATTTAGATATGAACGGATTAGAATAATTTTGAATAGAAATGCTCACTGCATCCGAGAAAGTGTATGAATAAAAATAAATTTAATAAAATCTAAAATTGACCTCTATTCAAAGAACTCTTCCAAAATATAAATAAACCCACCCCTGACAACATAATCAGTACCTTTCTTAAACTTAGGAGCTGCAATATAATTGTACTCAACATCTTTAGCAGAGCCATCTTTTGCTTTTTTAGTATACCGTTTCTTATACTTCTTCCCGTGAAGGAGATTGTTCATCTGCTGATAAGAAATCTTTTTTTCTTCACGGTATTTCGAAGCGTGATAATAAGTCCTGCCGTTATATTTTATTATTTTTTCCATATGAATAGTATAAACCGAAAGTGATTAATATTCAATATTTAAATCGCGACACAAAGTTATTTTTTATATCATATCGGGTATAAAAATAACGTTTAGAATTGATTTATACCCGATAGGGTATAGAAAAAATTTTGATTACCGGTCTTTGTAAGCATTCAATATTTAAATCCCGACACAAAATTATTTTTATTCATTGAATTATTTAAATCATATCTGGTATAAATTTATACATTAGGTTTGTTTTATACCCAATATAGTATAAATAATAAAAAGGAAGAATTTCGGACATCTTAAATTAATTTTTTGGAAAATATTTGTTCTTTTAAATTTTTGTAGAAAATATTTTTCATAACACTGAGAATGTTTGAATTTAATGGAAATTATTTTGCATAATAGTAAAAATTAATTTACAATAAAGATAAATAATTAGTTTTTACAAATTCAAAAGCTTCTCGAGGATCATAATCATAACTATTCAGGATTAACGGTTTAATATCTTTTTGGAAAACCGGGTCTTCAATTTTAGCAGCTAAATTATTAAGAAATTCTATTTTAGTAATTATCAAGTTTTCACTTTTGAGATACACTTTAAATATTTCTACGGTTTTTTTAAAATCAGGATTTAATCCGCGTGCAGTCCAAAGATCAAACAAATCTCTGCCTTTTTTTCTTTGATATAATGCACGAAGCTTTGTAGAAAGTAATTCTTCGGTTGAGAATGTAGTTATTCCGGCTGAACCGGTAAACCAATCCGATTTGCATTCCAAATTAAAATTTCTGATTCCATCAACAGTAAAATGCTCACGTGTGTTAATCTCTATTTTGATTTTCATTTTAGGGTTCGGCGGATTCTCAGCATTATAAGAATAAATCAAAGTGTTATTACTAATTGATTTTTTATATCTCGGGGTAGCGGGTATTATTTGCTTAACAATTTTTCTAATCTCTGTTAAAAAAGGACCGATATCCCCGGATTTTATTTGCACAAAATCTAAATCTTCAGAGTATCTGTATGGTTTCTTAATAAATAATTTATGTAATGCTGTTCCTCCTCTAAATGCCAGGTTTTCGGATATTAGTTTACTTGAATATAATTCAATCAGAAGTCTTGACAGTATTAAATCCTGTTCAACAAATTCATCCTGATGCCAGGGTGAATAAAGCTTCCATTGGTCTATGTATGCTTTAGGCAGCAATGAAATCCTTCCAGTTTACATTTTCAATAATTTTCCATCTGTTATTTTTATTTCCGGATTTAATTCCTAATCGGGAAAACTGAACATAAGCAGTCGCTTTTTTAGAATATTCAAATAACGGATCCGCAAGTTCATTAGCTTCAAGTTTTTCGAGAATAAAACCAAGACGCTGGACATAAGTAACTTCCAGATTATTTCTTAATAAATTTTTTATATCGCTAATTTTAATTTGCGGAAGAATATCAGAAATCACAAGAATAATATTACTGATAGTACCGCTCTCATTTTCATATTTAAACAGATCGTATGCAGTTAATGCAGGAGAGGAATAATTAATAAATCCATAATTTCCTTTTTGCTTAATAATGCAATTTTCAGGAATATTTTTTTTCTTATGGAAATCAATACCTTCCAATATTTTTTTAGGAGTATGTATCTGTCTGTCAACAATTACCTGATAAACTAACGGTCTGTAATGAGCAGCTCCGTAGTAAGCAGATGCGGATAATAAACCGGTATAATAATTTATTTTTTTGTAATTCATTAACTGATCAATAAAATCATCCGGAGATATCTTTCCGGAATCTTTTTCAGAAGGAGAATAAATCGCATAAAAGCCATCCGATAAATTTTTTATAAATTTTTTTCTAATAGAGTATTTTACATATTGTTTAGCAGCATTTACATTTTCTCCTTTATAATTAACCAATTCTTTCATGGAAAAGGTTTTTCTGCCATTTTTTAGGTTAACTTCTATAAAATCAATGTTGTTACTGTTTTTTTTATCCATACATTGTATTCGTTAAGTGTCAATTATTGACACCTCAATAATACGATGTATAAGCATTTAAAAAAAGGGAAATTTTCTCATCCGGTAATAATATTCTACTCAATATTTAAATCCCGCCACAAAGTTATTCAGATCCTGTCTGAAGTTATGCAGATAGATCTCCGTTGTCTTAATTGAAGAATGTCCTGCAAGCTCTTTAATATAATTCACCGGAACATTCAGACGCGACAGATTTGAAAAGTATGTGTGCCTGAGACAGTGAAAGTGCAGATCTTCGTTAAGATTCAGTTTCCGCAGCAGAGTCTTGAACTTTCTGGTGATGTATGACTTGTTGAACGGAGCTTTTCCGTCCGTAGAAAAAATATAATTATCCGGATATACCAGAATCGCCGTATTGTCAGATATATCAAAGAACAGCTTATTCAGTTCGTCAAAGAGAGAATCCGGAACAGGAATGATCCTGTTCTTCTTTGATTTAGTGGAGAAATTTCCCGTATTAATAATTTCAATAATCTTTTCCTGCAGATGAATGTTTGAATATTTCAGTGTAAGAATTTCATTGAGTCTCATGCCGGTATATGCGCCGATGGTTACAATCTGTTTTAGCTTGGTGTGTTTTATATTACCTAGAATAAGATTAATATCATCGCTGCTAAAAGTGAGCAGCTTCTTTTCCTGTATCCTTATCTGTGAAATTTTACTTAACTGATTGTGTTCCAGCAGATTGAACTGAACACAGTAATTGAAAAATGCTCTGATGGTTCTGAGCTCGATATTCAGTGTTACAGGTGATATCGTTTTCAGCCGTTTTGATTTATACTCTTCTATATCAATCAGATTAATCGATTTAATCGGTTTATATCCGAATAGCGAGTCGAGATTTCTGATTGCATTCTTATACAACAGAAGTGTAGTCGGAGCGAAGTTATTTTTAATGAAATTAAATATTATTTCCTGAACATCTTTCAAATAAAGGATATCCGGCACAAAGTTCTTATTTTTCTTTTTCTTAAAATTGTCATGAACAAGATCAGCTCGGGTTTTGAGTTTTTCATTTGTAGAGATCCTTACTAATTTTTTGGACTCGTCGTAGTAGCCGATATACCAAAATCCGAAATTTTTTCTTTTAAATAAAAATGACATTGTAGTTTGGGTTTAAAGTTAATGAAAATGTAAAATGCAGCTCTTTCAAAAACACAATGATAAACCTTCTTTTCAAAGTAGTGAGCAGTATAGTGTGCAGTAGTAACTAACTGTTATATAAATATAGTAGTAGTAAAATACTTATATACATTCAATAAAAAACCCAATGAAATCGGGCTTTTTAAATTTTGAAAATTTGCTGTATTGCTTGTTTCCGGTGGACAGGGCCGGAATCGAACCGGCGACACACGGCTTTTCAGGCCGTTGCTCTACCGACTGAGCTACCTGTCCTCTGTTTCTTTATCTGACTGCAAATTACGCTTTTTATGAATTAGTTTCAATCTAAATTAAGACTGGAATTAAACTGAACATTGTTTTTCAAGGATTTTTATTTTTAAAAGGAAAGTTGTTTATGTTAACAGGTGTTTACAATTTTATTTGTCTTGATTAAACTTCAGATTAGAAATATTTTATTTCACATGAATTCCTCAAATTTTTTAAAATATCTAATTGTAACTGCTTTTATTGCTTTTACAGTCTTTCCGATCGGCAGCTGTAATTTTCTAACACACAGAACGCTTTCAAACGGTGCTGCCGCGGATTCAACAAATGATGATCCGGAACCGGATTACGGTGTAACATTAAACGATGATTATCAGAATTTTACATCTTATTTTTATCCCGGCAACAGAGTTGAAAATTTTACATCCTATTTCAATACATTTTTTGAAGCAAGTAAGGATTATGATGATGCCTTTGACGAATATAAAGCAACACTGATCAGTGAATACAATAAACGGCTGGATTCACTCGGCATTGTACCGCCGGTTTCCGCGAGCGTCAAAGAAAAGCTTAACAAATCTATTGAACGGGCTTCAAAGATTATTCAGTTTCATAAAAACAGCAAATACATAGATAATGCAGTGCTGATAATCGGCAAGTCGTATTATTTTCTGGGGGATTATCTGAATGCGGAAAGAAAATTTACAGAGTTTCTGTCAAAATTATCCACCAGTGACAATGCCGATGAAGCTATACTTTTCCTCGGAAGAACAAAAATCAGACTCGGTAAGAAAGACGAGGGGAAAAAAATTCTTGAAAATCTTCTTGCAAACACAACTGACCGTGAAATTAAATCCCTAACCGTAAGAGATCTGGGGGTTCTGGAATTCAACAGCGGAAACGTGGACAAATCTCTGACGGAATTCAAAGCTTCAGTTGATTATTCCGATAACAGCGACAGAAAAGCGGAAGGTCAGTTTATATATGCAAAAATACTTTCAAAGTATAAACCTCAGCTTTCTGCTGAAGAATACAAAAAAGCTCTTGATTATTCATCTGATTTTGATCTTACTTTCTATTCCAGGCTGAATTATGCCAAAGGTCTTGTTTACAACAAAGATTTTACCGAAGCTGACGATATTCTGGAAAATATGAGAAAAAAATACAGGGACTTTCCCGGATATACACCGCTTGTTGATCTTGAGATTGCAAACAGTTACTTCGGTCAGAATAAGATAAACGAAGCAAAGGAAAAATATTTTGAAGTTATAATTAAATATCCTTCGACAGCTTCAGCTGCTGATGCTTATTATTATATTGCAAAATACGAAGAAACAGCAAATAAAAATTATCTTAAAGCACTTGTCAATTATAAAAAATCCGTCGAAACAAATTCAACATCTGATTTTAATCAGGAGAGCCGAAAAAAAATTGAAACATTTGAAAAATATTTTAACCTGCTGGGTGAAGTAGATAACGGCAATAAAGCGGTGATCCCTTCGGTAAATGATGAACTTGAAGCATTCAGAATTCAGTACAATGAAGAACGCGGAATTGCTCAGCCGCCTCCGGAAACAATTTCAAATGAAAATAATCAGAATCAAAATCAGAACGGACCACAGGATGACGGATCTCAGAAAGGAAAAGGAAAGGGAAAACCCGGCGGATCAGGCATCATGTTTTATTATTTACTTTCGGATTCTTTAAAGGAAAAAGAAGGTGTTTCCCCAACACAGAGCAGTCCGACCGGAGGAGATCCTACAAAAGGTGCCGTAAATAAAAAAGAGGAGAATTTAAATCAAAAATCTACCGGGAGTGACTCGTTAAATACGGCAAGACAGGACTCGCTTAAATTTGTTCAGGAACTGACTGAGATGAAAAGCAAAGAAGAAAAAAAATTCAACGCTTATTTTGAACTTGCGGAAATATTCATTTATAATATTAATCAGCCTGATTCAGCAGAGTATTATTTAAAACTGATTCTTAATAAATTCACGGAATCCACATACAGGGCAAAAGTACTTTATACACTGGCAAATTTTTACAAAAACAATAACAGGAAAACGGAATCCGAAGATACATTCAAAAAGGTGATTTCAGATTATCCCAATACAGTTTTTGCATATGAAGCAAGAAAAATACTCGGAATTTATTCAAATGAAGATCAGTATTTAAAGGATCCGGTTGACGAACTTATTTCAAATGCGTTTATACTCTACAATCAGAAAAAATATCCGGAAGCTATTTCTTCATTAATTGAAGTTCAGAAAAGATTTCCGAATGATTCGAATGTGGCAAAATCTCTATACGGAATCGGATTTATTTATGAAAACAATCTCTTTAATAAAGACAGCACTGTTTATTATTACAAGCTGCTCAGAGAAAAATTTCCTGCTTCAGAATACACTGCAAAAATAATTCCGAAACTTGATTACATAGCTTCAGTTGAAGTAAAAGATACTGTATCAAAAGATTCAACCTCAATAAATTCACCTGATACAACAGCCGGGAATCAGGGAGAAATTAAAGAAAATAATTCGGAAGAAGTTAAAGCAGATACAACAAATGTTAACGGTGAAAACAGACTTTCACAGGAGGAAATTGATAAACTGCTGAAGGAATCAACAGAACAGCCTACTGGTCAGCCGACGGAGCAGCCGACGGGTGAACCATCCGAACAGCCGACGGGTGAACCGCCGACGGGTAATAAACCTTAAGACACTAATTCTGTTTTAAATGAATTTACCACTTAAGTAAATTTTCCATAACTTTTGCCGTTTTTTCCGGTCCCGGGAGCATTTCCTTTTCAAGCCCGGTGTTTAACGGAACTGCAGGCACATTTACTGAGCCGATTACTTCAACGGGTGCGTCAAGAAATTTAAAACAGTTTTTTGAAATCCTGCCTGCAAGACTTTCTGCAAAAGAATTCAGGGTTTTCTCTTCTGTTATTACAATACATTTTCCGTGTTTGCTCACAGTTTCATATACAAGCTCATCATCCATCGGATAAAGTGTTCTCAGATCTATTATCTCAATACAACCCGGAAAATTCTTAGATGCATTCACCGCCCAGTGAATTCCCATTCCGTATGTAATAACAGCAACCGATTCACCGTTATCTGTTTTATCCTTTGAAGCTTTCTGAAAAACTCTTCCTTTTCCGAACGGAATGATATAATCTTCATCCGGTTCCGGACATTTTGCAAGTTCGGTTCCGGGAACTTTACTCCAGTACAATCCTTTATGTTCAAACATTATTACAGGATTCGGGTCATAAAATGCTGATTTCATCAATCCTTTCATATCGGCTGCATTACTTGGAAATGCCACTTTAATACCTCTTACAGGAAGCACACTTGATTCTATACAATCTGAATGATAAGGACCTCCTGATCCGTAAGCTCCGCACGGAATTCTTATTACGGAAGAAACAGGATATTTTCCCATGGAAAGATAACAGGACTTTGAAAGTTCGACTACAAGCTGATTAATCCCTGCCCAAGCATAATCGGCAAACTGAATTTCAACAATCGGCTTTACACCGACAGCACTCATACCGGCAGTTGATCCTACGATATAAGCTTCCTGAATTGGCGTATTGAATACTCTGTTATCCCCGTATTTCTGAGCAAGTGTAGCAGCTTCCCGGAAAACGCCTCCGAGTCTTTTCCCGACATCCTGCCCGTATAAAATAGCTTCGGGATGTTTCTTCATAATTTCATTTACGGCATATAGTCCTGCATCAACCATAACAACGGGTTCTCTGCCCTGAGGTTCACGGATTCCTGTTTCTTCGGTTACTGTGGCTGGCGCAAATTCATGAAGATAAATTGATTCCGGATCCGGATCTTCTGCATTAACGGCACGGTTAAAGCTTTCTTCCGCTTTCAGTATACCGTCGCTTTGAATTTTCAGAAGCTCATCTTCTCCGACACCGATATCTGTCAGAATTTTTCTTAGTTTGGGAATCGGGTCATCTTCTTCATGTGACGAAAAATCATCCCTGTACCATTCGTTTCTTACGCCGGAAGTATGATGTCCGAGAAGAGGTACCGATGCGTGAATAAGAACCGGTTTTCGCTTTGTTCTGACAAATTCCAGTGCATCTCCGAACTTTCTGTAACATTCCGGAAAATCAGAACCGTTTACTCTTATTCTTTTCATTCCCTTAAATCCGGCGGCAAACTCATATGCATCCATTGCGCGCATTTCTGCTTTGTATGCAGAAATAGCCCATTCATTATCCTGCACAAGATATATAACCGGAAGCATCTTCAGAACAGCCATCTGAAATGCTTCCGAGACTTCGCCTTCGGTAACCGAACCGTCGCCGAGCGAACATACTACAACCGGTTTTTCATTTGTACTCAGTAAATTCATTGATTCAAGATACTGAATACCATGCGCCATACCAGTTGCCGGAATTGCCTGCATTCCTGTTGCGCTTGACTGATGAGGTATTTTAGGAAAACCTTTTTTCTTCAAAGAAGGGTGACCGTAATAAGATCTTCCTCCGGAAAAAGGATCATCTTTTTTTGAAAGCAGCTGAAGCATTAACTCATAAGGCTCTATACCCATTCCCAGAAGTATTGATTCATCCCTGTAATAAGGACTCAGGAAATCGCACTCTCTGAGCTGCATTCCCACGGCAAGCTGAATTGCTTCATGTCCGCGTGAAGTAGAATGTACATATTTGCAAATCTGCCGGTTCTCATCATAAATTTCAGCCATACGCTTTGAAGTGCACATAGAAGCATAAGCTTTAAGCAGTATATTTTTATCTGTCATCTGATTAATTATGACTGCAAAATACAAACTATACTTTTTTATACAATGCAAAATAAAGACAGAGAAATATTGCGGGAGAATTTCATTTCAAAGTTGCTTATGAAAAAAACAGAAAGCGACGGTAGTTCTTTCATTCTTTAACTATACCGGCAGAGTACTTCCTGCCGGTTTTTTAATTTAACTTAAGTTTTCTGATCAGCAAAACCATCTACCGTATTTTCCACTTTTATTTTTCCTTAATACCATATATTATTATGGTATGCAAACCATTATAAGCTCAGAATTCTTCATTCCCCGCGAAGGGGACAGTTACAACGATCTTTTTAAGCGGGTCCGGATTATGCCTCTTTATTCATTTCCCCATATAAAGGATATGAACTGCAAAATTACAGAGCACAGAAACAGATTTTTTGCACATATGGACTTCGACGCTTTTTATGCGCAGGTCGAACAGCGGGACAATCCGAAACTCCGCGGGAAGGCTGTCTCCGTGGGAGGAACAGGAGGAGGAAAAGGAATCGTAATGACTGCATCTTATGAAGCAAGGGCAAGAGGCGTTGATACGGGAATGTCGGTAATGGAAGCGAGAAGAATCTGTCCGGAACTGATTTCACTTCCCTGCTACGGTCCGAAGTATGAAGCTATTACACTGAATCTTCTGAGCGCGCTGCGTGAATTTGTCCCGGAAGACTGCATAGAGCAGTACAGCGTGGATGAATGTTTCGCGGATCTTACACCTGTTGCAAAAAATTTTTATGATGCGGGCAGGATCGCCGCGGAAATCAAAAGAAGAATACGAGAAATCGAAAATCTCACTGTTTCGATGGGCATTTCATACAACAAAACTTTCGCAAAACTTGCCACAAAACTCAGAAAGCCGGACGGGCTTTCTGTTGTAACTCAGGAAAACAAGGAGGAAAAGATTTACTCAATGTCTGCAGGCAAGCTCTGGGGAATCGGAAGACGCAACAGTCTCAGGATGGCGGCAATGGGAGTTAATACAATAGGCGATCTTGCAGGAAGTTCGAGGTCTGCCATGAGAAAGGAATTCGGAATTAACGGCGTAATATTCAGAATGCTTGCCCGCGGAGAAGACACTTCGGAGATAATGCGTAAAACCAAAAAGGAGAAATCGCTGAATCATTATCACACAATGGCTGATCCGGTTTACAGGCAGGAAGACGTAACAAAGGAAATCCGGAGAATCGGAGAGTATATCAGCAGAAAACTCCGCGCAAAGGAACTCGTTGCGGGATATCTGCATTTATCCGTGAGATTCGAAAACCTGAAATATGACTCCGACATTGTAAGACTCACGTCTTATACAAACGATGACAGGGAAATCTTCGACACGGCAATGAAGATATACGCAACTCTTCACAAGCCGTCTGCAGAGCTGAAGGCGCGGCAGTTCGGAATGGGAGTCTATGACCTGCATACTGATCTTAAGGAAGTGAACTTAAATCTCTTCGAAAACAATGTTCATATCCCTTACTCCGCGCTCGACAGGATAAAGTCGAAATACGGCGAGGGAGTTATCAGAGTGGGAATAAAAACATAGCTGTATTACTTCCTCATCAGCGCAAGTGAAAAATCAAAAAACTCGGCATACATTACTTTTCCGAGGATACTCGGATCGTTATCCATAATGCTCTGAGCTTCTTCCCTTGAAAAAGTCTCAAGTATTGCAATGCCGAAATCTTTTCCGGACATAGGTTCATTCACAGTGCGTCCCGCAAGAACAAGAGTGCCTTTTTCAGCAAGATCTTTCAGATAATGAAAATGCCGCAAAACTGTTTCCCGGGCTTCATCAGTCCATCCCGAAGATTCATAATAAGCCGGATAAAGTCTTAAAACATAGCAGTATTTCTTTTTCGGTGAATCTGAGTCTGACATATTTTTAAAATAAAATTTAATAAAACAAATTTAAGTTTTCCGTCTCCGGATCGGCTCCTGAATAACTCTTGCGCCGGCACCAAAAGTAAGATAGCTCCATATCCACGTGATAAGAATTGAGATCTTATTCTTAAATCCGACCTGATAAATAAGATGTATAAAAAGCCATGACAGCCATGCAAGAAAACCCGTCAGCCTGAAAAACTTAAATTCCGCAACAGCATCTTTCCTACCGATAGTTGCCATGCTTCCCTTGAAAAAATATCTGAACGGCTTGCGCGGTCTGCCTTTAAGTTCATCTGTAATTGTCCGTGCAGCATATCTTCCCTGCTGCATGGCAACCGGGCTTACACCCGGAAGAGGCTTGCCGTTTTCATCTCTGAAGTTTGCAATATCGCCGATTGCAAAAACTTCAGGATATTCGTCAAGCGAACAGTAACTGTTTACTTCAATTCTGTTCTGCCTGTCGGATTTGATTTCGGGACTGTTTTCAATATAAACCGATTCTACTCCCGCCGCCCAGATAATGATGTTGGCATCAATTGATTTTTCGCCTTCGGAAGTTTTCACGAAGATCTTTTTTTCTTCAATATTCTGTACACGCGTGTTAAGCATGACGTTAACACCTCTTTCCTCAAGTTTTCTTTTTGTATAAACTGACAGTTCGCGGTTAAACGAAGGCAGAAGATCCGGTCCTCCTTCGATTAATATAATTTCAGCTTTTGAAGTGTCGATATTTCTGAAGTCTTTTCTGATAATGAATCTTGACAGTTCCGCAATAGAGCCTGCAAGTTCAACTCCGGTTGGACCGCCTCCTATAATAACATACTTCATAAGCCCGGATGATTTTTCCGGATTGTTTTCCGCCTGTTCAAATGACATAAGAAGCCGTTTCCTGATTTCAAGAGCATCAGTTAAATGTTTCAGCCCCGTGGAATACTTTTTCCAGTCATTGTGTCCGAAGTAACCAGTGCGTGATCCCGCCGAAATAATCAGATAGTCATAACTCATTTTTCTGTTTCCGAGAATTATCTGTTTATTCACCTTGTCAATGCCTGTAACTTCATCCATAAACACCGTTACATTTTTCATGTTTTCGGTCAGCGATCTTGAAGGAATTGCAATATCAGCGGGACTCAGCACAGCAGTTGCAACCTGATAAAGCAGCGGCTGAAACAGATGATGATTGGTCCTGTCAATAAGAGATATCCTGAGGTTTTTATTCTTAGAAAGTTTTTTGACAGCCTGCAGACCTCCGAAACCTGCGCCGATTATAACAACATGCTTTACATTATCCATAAAATAAATTTCGGTTAATTTAAACTTTCTGTTTTTATTTTTATACCGATAAAATAATCTGAGTTCCGGTTAAAACCATCCGAAATTTATGTGTTTGTTCCGGAACATATTATTGCTGCAATGACTCCGGCACTCAACGAAAGTATTCTTATAAAAGGAAGTGATGCTGTTAATTGTTTTAAATTATTTTTTGAATGTTAATTTAAGCCCGTTTTGCATATTGCTGGTTATTATGATAAATAATTTCTTAAAATGTAAAATGAGATTTGTTTATCTTTGTAAAAAATCAATCAATAATAAAACAAATGGACAAAAACTTTATTACGACTGCATTTAACTTCGAAGGATGCACAATCACAAAAAACCTCGGTGTGGTAAGAGGAATTATAGTAAGGTCAAGGAACATTTTTGCAAATATCGGTGCGGGATTTCAGACTCTTGTCGGCGGAGATATTACGCTTTACACCGAACTCTGCGAGAAGACAAGGTCGGATGCATTTGATCTTATGACTCAGCATGCAGAAGAACTCGGAGCAAATGCAATTATAGGGATGAGATATGATGCGAATGAAGTTGCAGCCGGTGTAACGGAAGTTCTGGCATACGGAACCGCAGTAGTGGTTGAGAGAAAGCAGTGATGTACCTTATTTAATAACCGTAATACCTACAGAACTCCGCCTGATTTTTCACGGAGAAAAATTTATGCATATTTATTTTTTACTGAAGTTTTAATGTTTCACAAAATTCAATAGTTCTCTGAAGTAACTACAGATTTCATTGATAAGGAAGAACAAGGTAGCTGACCCCAAATCGCACCCGCTAACACATCATACAGTAGATAATATTACCCGTATAGAGATCTGCGTCTTTAAGTAATTTCAATTTGTTTAAATCAATATTACTGCAAATCACAGCGGTAAGTTCCTGATTATTTGAAGTATTACACATGCTCATTTCCAAAAATATAGGTAAACACCTATGAAAAACCGGTGAAGTGGTTTATTTATATTTGAAAAGGGAATAGGGATTTTTGTAAAGAAATTATCTCAAAGTCAGTTATGAAATTTTATTGTTAAAATTGTAAAATAATTAAACAAAATAAAATGGCAGTAAAAAAATCAAAAAGAAAAACAGGAACAATTAAAACTTTAAGAGAAGACAATTTCACTATCGGAGAAGTTCAGAATGAATTGCTGATAAGACAAACAATTAAACATGAAGTAAAATTATCCGGACAAAGATTAGATTTTACGGCATTGTTAAGTGAAAGAGGCAATGAACAATTAAGCAATTTCAACAACAGTACGTTAAACAGATTTTTGTCAGCGGAAAGAAATCAGGCGCGGTTAATAAATTATTACGATTTGACAGGAATCAAGCAAAGTCTGGCTGATAAAATTGCATGTATAATATATGATGCAAGCAAAGTTACTTTAAGCGGAAGCAGATATCACTTATCGGAATCTAAAAAATTTTATGATAAAGTAAACGGACTCTGCAATAATGAATACTTTTACAATGAGCCAAGCTTTATGTCAGGTGCAACAGCTTTTGCTATTTCCGGAACTGAAATGGCTACCGCAGGTCATGTTTTTGACAACAAAGACCCCGAAAGAGATCCAATGATTGTTATTTTCGGATATAAAATGACAAGTATAGACACTCCTTTACTGGACTTTGATAAAGAGGACGTTTTCAGAATAAAAAAAGTAATAAGAAGAAATCCTGATACATCGGACAACAAAGATTTCGCTGTTTTTGAAGTTGAAAATTATTATGATCCAAGAATTGAAATCCCTTATACAAAAATCTTCAATAACAGTGATATGAGTAACAATGTAGGAAACAGAGACGAAGTTTACATAATCGGACATCCATTCGGATTACCATTAAAATATTGTAAAGGGGTTGTTGACGTATCTGGCTCAAACTATTTCACAGCCGATTATGATTCATATAAAATAAATTCAGGATCACCTGTATTTGATTCAAATAATAAGGTAGTTGGAATACACGTATTTTCAAGCAATGGTCTTGATACATATACTGATAATGCATCTGCAAATGCGTGCAGTTTAATGAGACATTCAACACCGGGAGAAAAAAGAGCTTCAAAAATATCTCAAATATCTTAACGAAATTTTCTAAAACTTAAACTAAAAGGAGGAACAATGTTAAAAATTACTTTGATTTTAATATTAATTGCTTTAAATGTTGAGATTAAATCTCAAACATTTGATTTACTTGATTCAAACTCATTTGAAAAATATAAAACAACTGTAAAGTATAATAAATTAGTGAGGATTAAGTTAAAAAACTTCAACCCGTTTTTATACAAAGCTGAAGTAAAAGTTTCCCAGAACAGCTTTAACACTGAAGCACCGGCGCTTTTCAAAAAACATTTGATTGATTTAACCTCACTGCCTTTGGGAGGAACTCAATCTGATGAGGATAACATTTTAAATAATAATTACAAGTCTTTTATGGAAAAATACAATGCATACTTAGATCGTACTAAACTCTATCGAAATTTAATTTATCTTGTATATACAGACGGTAAGTCATTTGATGAAATTAAAAGAGAAAAAGATCAGTACATTATTCAAGGAGGATATTCTGAAGAAACTGTCAGAGACAATACTTTGAATGTAGTTTACGATTTAATTAAAAAGTATGATGAGTTTATGAGCGCTTATAATCTCTCGGTAGATTCTGTAAAAAAAGCACATCTGACTCAAGCTACCGAAATCACCAGTTATAAGAAAAAACTGGATGATGCTGATTTTCAGGATTTGCCCAATGATCTGGGCAGAGTGATTGAAGGGATAGATGAAAACAATTTTATTTTTACTTCATCTCCGGTAATTGCAAAAAAAGATGAGTTAGATTATACAATTTCTGTAAAACCGATTAGCGATGAAAATACAAAAAAGTTCGGTACAGGAAGTAGAAATTTAGATTTCAACTATCAGGTGAACATAACAGGAATGTGGAAAATTGATTTCAGCACAGGAGTATTTTTAACTAGTTTAATTAATCACGATTACATTTCTATTGATAGTTCAAAGATAGATACTACTTATACAAAAGGCGTTTGGGTTGTTGAAAATACTGCAAATAAATCACAAATAGGTTTAATGGCATTAGCACATATTTATTATAAATGTAATACATATTTAAATGTAGGCTTGAATTTCGGAGTTGGAGTCGTTCAGAATCAAAACGGATGTCTTCTATACGGCATCAGCTTGTTAGCCGGAAACAAACAAAGATTTATTTTCAATGTCGGCCGCGCAGTCGGACCTGTGAACAGATTATCACCGCAATTGACACCAAACGGTTTTTATAAAGCTTTACCTTTCAGCGGATCATTGACTGTCAAGGAAACACAAAATGAATTATATTTTGGTATTTCATATAACTTATTTTGAAAAGATATTCATTCTGAAAAAAATGCAAGAATTTAGAACCTAAATTTTTAGTACACAACCAAACCGAAAGGAGAACAAAAAATGGCACTCATTCAATCACAAAAAGACTACTTTGACGCCGCATTAGACGATGTCGATTCTACAACATCAGTCAAAACTTTCTTTGAAAGCACAAAGAATCCGCCGGATACAGTGAATC
>JAEUSI010000052.1 GCA_016788375.1 Ignavibacteria bacterium
TGACTTTATTGGGACTGCCGTACGCAATAAATGTTCTGACTTTTATCAGAGAAGGCTTCTCTTTTTCGTTAACTGCTTTTTCAAGTGCCAGTGAAATCTCATTTACATCATTCCCGTCTTTTACTTCCAGAACCTGCCAGCCGAATGCTTCAAATCGTTTGCCTGTATCCTCGGTAAATGTAATTTCAGTGTTCCCTTCTATTGAAATATGATTGTCGTCATAAAGATAAATCAGATTACCGAGTTTCAGATGCCCTGCAAGCGAGGCCGCTTCGGAAGATATTCCCTCCATAAGATCACCGTCACTGCAGACAGCATAAATATTATAGTTAAATATTTCAAAGCCGGGTCTGTTGTATCTTGCCTGAAGATATTTTTCTGCAATTGCAAAACCTACTCCGTTTGCAAAACCCTGTCCGAGCGGTCCCGTGGTTGTTTCTACTCCCGGACATAATTTGTATTCAGGATGACCTGCAGTCTTACTGTCAAGCTGACGGAAATTTTTTATGTCTTCCAGTGAAACATCGTATCCGGTAAGGAAAAGTAAACTGTATAAAAGCATGCTTCCGTGTCCGGCAGAAAGAATGAATCTGTCTCTGTTCGGCCATTCCGGATTTTCGGGATTAAAATTCAGAAATTTTGTCCATAAGCTGTATGCCATAGGAGCAGCTCCCATAGGCATTCCCGGATGACCGGAATTTGCTTTCTGAACAGCATCTATAGACAGGGATCTTATTGTGTTGATGCAGAGTTGTTCAAGTGAGATATTTTTTGTCATTAATTTCAGATTTAATTCAAAATACTCAATCCTGAAATTAATTTTAAGATTAATTTTAATATTTCCTGCAAAAAAGTAAAACAATTCCTGTTTACTTTTTTACTTTATACTGATCTGCAGCCAATTTAACTGTTATGGTGTAATTGTAATGACCGGTACAATTGAATTGTTTTCTACAAGGCTTAAATCTTCTGCATCAACATAATCATCTCCTGTCATGTCGGTATCAATGTATCCGGAAGATGAAATATCGTTTTCAACTAATCCGATATCTCCGGCATCAACTATATCATCCTGATTTGCATCACCTCCGAACATTGCATACCTCAGAGGAATATCTTCCACATTAACCTGATTAGAACCATAAGCAGAATCAGCGCTTACTGTAAAATCATATAACAAAGTGCCGCTGAGAAAATCAAACGCTGCCGGATTTGCACTCCATGTTTCAATCGAATTTCTGTGCTCCACCTGGAGATAATATCCCGTTCCGAATGAAGCTGTATCAAACGAATACTTTCCGATGTAGTTATTATCAGGTGTTTCGCCTTTTACCCCGACATCTTCATACGGAGCTGTGCTGTTTCTTAAATGTACTTTAATAGTATCTGTAACGCAGGAATCTATTTCCCTGTAAAATCCTTCCATAAAAACACGCAGGCATAATCCTGATAAGGCTCTTGTGAAATTATTAAACTGAATTCCCCAGCCGTATAATCTTCCGGTGCTTGTACCCGTTTCATCCTTAATAAATAACTTCCATGTTCCCGATGTATTTTTGCCGGTAAAAACTGAATTCATTGAATTCAGAGGTTTTATTGAAGGAGAAAATGAAACGTATCTTATTCCCGGTGTTAAACTGCTGTCAGACTGATCATCAAAAACTGTTACAATATTATCGGCATTATTTATAAGTGAATGCTTATTGTAAAGTGTAACTGTCTCTCCTCCCGGTCCCTGCAGATACACAACCAGCTCTTCCTCTGCGCTATGATTCAAAGCAAGATATAAATTGACATCTGTTATGAGAGTATCGAAACATATTTCAATTGAATCTGAGATTAATCCCGTATTTCCCGTTTCCGGTATTCTGAGATTAGCTGATTTTAATGAAAAGCTGTTCTGAAAATTTATGTTGTCAGCTCTGTCAATAGGCGAAACCGGCTGATTATCCGTTGTACCGGGATTGCTGAAAACTGCATCGTCAAAAAAACTAAGCAACGGTCCGTTATCTGAATTGTCATAGGCATAACCGTCTAAGTTATATGAGACGTTCACCATTCCCGAATTAGGTTCATTCGCCTGATCTATAGACTGAAACAGATATCTGTTAATCTGCAATTGTGATTTTATATAGTTCGAAATTCTCAGCTCATCCAGCAAACCGTTAAAACCGCTTCCCGAAATTCCCGTACCTCCGATGTATAAATTATCTGTTCCGTTAATTATAAGTCCTGCCGGATTGATCCCTTCTCCGGATTTCCGGCCGTTAATGTAAAATGCATACTTGCCGGAACTCCCTTCATATGTAAAAGCTACATGTGTCCATATATTAGGAAATATCACATTGGAAGCATTGAAAGTTGTATTTCCGTTAATTACTGCATTTAGCGTGGAGCCGTTTAATCTCAATCCGAAATTTGCGCCGGAACCGCTCGCAGGACCTTTATTTATGATCACTTTGCTTCCGGTAATATTCCTGGGAAATATCCAGCATTCCATTGTTATCCCTGCTGTCGGACTTACATCGGAATTATCTGGTCCTGACAGGTAATCTCCTGAACCGTCAAGATCTATTCCTTCGTTGAGCGATATTGTGTTTGACGGTCTGTTGCTCAGATCAACTGAATTTACTCCGTTGTTTCTGCCGGTATTGTTGTTTCCTGACCAGTCAGAAAGCGAAAAATCTGTTCCCGAAGATTCATTGTCCTGAAATGTTAATGAAAGTACAAGTCCCTGATATACACCTGTTGATGTTCCGAGTGAAGTTCTTCTGAATGCCGAAACTTCTGTTGCAGTCAGTGCTTTACTCCATAATCTCAGTTCATCCAGTTTGCCGCCGAATGCACTGCCCGTATTTCCTTTTCCGATTGTAACAGAGTCAGTGTTTGCAGATGGAATTGAATTCGAATATACTGCTGCAGTGTCAAGGACACCGTTTATATAAATACTGAATACTCCTGATACTTCGTTGAAAACTCCCGCAATATGTGTCCAGCTGTTACTGGGCAATACAGATTTGCCGATTAACCTTATCGTTGCATTAGTCCTTACGGATACTTTCCCGTTTATGAGCAGCAATCCGTATCCGTTCGGCATTGTACCTGTTCTTTTGTCAAGAATAATCTGTGAAGCAGGGGAAACGGAATTCAGAGGAAGTATCCATGTCTCTACCGAAAAACTTCCGGTAATGTTAAGTGTTGCAGAATTGTTTACCGCTATATAGCTGACCGCTGTTCCGTTAAAACTGCAAGCCTGATTCCAAAACATAAATCCCCTTGACTCTTCAGATGTTATATTTATGAACAGAAAAATAACGGATATATAAAGTAAATATTTTTTCATGACTCCCCCTGTATAATGTTTTTTGTATAAATCTTTTTTGATTATTTAATTATTCTTAACAATCTGATTATCCTTAATTTGTGCTTGAATTTAAAACTAATAAATTCCGAAATAAAGTAAGTTAAGCTGAATTTTAAAAAAACTAAAAGGCGAAGCTTTAAATCTCCGCCTTTTTTTATAATTCTTAAAGTGTATTTCTATTTAATAAGTATCATCTTCTTGATATCAGTAAAGTTTCCGGATTCAATTTTATAGTAATATACACCTGTTGACAATGAACCGGCATTAAACTCAGCCTGATGTCTTCCTGCAGATTTGAACTCATTTATCAGAGTGTAAACTTCTTTTCCGGATATGTCATAAATTCTGATTTTAACCAGTCCGTCTTTTGGAATATCAAATTTTATTGAAGTTACTGGATTAAAAGGATTCGGATAATTCTGGGAAAGTGAATAATCCTTTACTTCAGATTCATTCTTGTTGTCATAAATTGTTTCCTCAGGAACGGCGGCAGTTCCGATGCATAATGTATCATTCGCAATCTGCGGTGTAACAACCAGAGGATTGAATTCCTTTTCGTTTAATTTTACTTTTATGAGTGCAAATGAATCCAGTTTATGAGGATTCGTGTAATACTGCATGCCGACAGAATTATTGCAGTCTCCTCCGACAATATTACCGTCATTGTTTGTCCTCCAGAGGAATGCGTCATTTGATGTTCTTACAGCATCGCCCGTTATTGCAAATCCGTCGGCTGCGCCGGTAGTTGATCTCACAAGATCAAATCCTGCTTCTGATGTCGATGCAGGATCCCATATTCTCGTCCAAAGAGGTGCTCCGCCTACGACCGGGATCTTCATTAGAAGTGCGTCGGGTGACGTTGTTGATCTTTTTCTGTATCCGGCAATCGTCAGATTATTTCCGTCGCTGACAACAGAATTTCCGTATTCAAGAAAACCCGTATTGCCGTATGTATTCGACCACATTAAATTACCGTTTGAAGAAACCCTGAATACAACTATGTCGCTTTCTGTCTGTACATAAGCATTTGTCGATCCGACTATTACAAATCCTCCGTCTGTCATTGGAATTATTTTTCTCGGTTCGGATGACGGATAATAATTTGTACTCGGCATATTAAATCTGTAAACTTTTTTCCAGATTACATTTCCCGAATAGCTTAATTTAACTACCATTATATCCCAGATATTTGCTGCGCCGGAATAAAAATTAGTTCTTGCCGCTAATCCGTATACTCCTCCTGCCGGCTGAAAGCAGATTGAATATGCTTCTTCAATTGATTTACTGACCATGGTTGATGTCGACCAGGAATCATACCTGTATGCCCAGTTGAGTACTCCTGCCGGGGAATACTGTGATGCAAGAATTTTGTTTCTTGATTTGTCTCCGAATTTTTTTTCTTCCCAGCCGGTAAGCCCTCTTACATTTGCCGGGTCATTTACTATCTGTGAATATACGCTTGCGGAAGAATCATAAATAATTTTTGAATACTGAAGCGTACCTGATTTGTTGAGTTTAACTATAGTTGCCCTGTTTTTAAATGTTGACTGATCATACATATAACCTGCCATTACATAACCCGAATCATTCGGTGACTGTATGACGGAATAGCATTTGTCATCAGCCTGTGTTCCGATAAGTTTAAATAAATCCGGATTTCCGTTTGATTTCATTCTCAGGAACATCCAGTCAAAAGGACCAATTCCGCAGGCTGATGCATATGAGTATCCTGCAATTACATATCCGTTGTCAACTCTGTTGATTATGCTTCTTCCGTAATCAGCTCCGGAAGATGCTCCGCATTTTGAATCATAATTTCTGATCTGATACTGAGCAAATGAACTCAGTGTTAAAACAAATGTAAATAATACTGCTGTTGCTGCTTTTGCGATTTGAAGTGTTAAGTGTTTCATTTTGATTGCTCCTTATTGTTTAAGTTTAAAAAATGTTTTTCAATTAACTTCTGTACAAAATTAATGAGTATTCATGCCGCCGTTCAAATATAAAAAATGAAAATTGTAACGGAAAATACAGCCGCTAATTTTACTTTTTATTGATGTTTTGTCTGTTTTTGAATCGTTTTTGCATTAATTTGCAAATCCGTTTGTATTAAAAAAAATGAGATTTTTGTTGAAGTATTTAATGCTAAATTCACCAAATGATAAAATCAAAAATCATAGACATTCTCGGTAATTTATCCCGGGATGAATTAAAAAAGTTTTCCGATTATCTTTCTTCTCCTGTTTTTAATAAACGGGAGATTATCCTGAAGCTTTTCAATGCCTATAAAAGACACTATCCGGAATTCGAAGGAAATAAATTTACCAAGGAAAAAATTTTTAGAAAAATTTTACCGGGGAAGGAATATAATGATGAAATTTTCAGGAATCTAAATTCACAGCTGCTCAAACTTGCCGAGGAATTTCTTTCGTATCTTAATTATTCCGGAAACATTTTTAACGTTAAAAAGCACCTGCTCCTTGAAATTAATTCAAGAAAGCTTCTTTCACTCTTCGAAAAAAATTTTGAAGAAACAAAAAGGATTATCGGAAATGACAATAAAAGAGACCTGGAGTTTTTTTATCATGAATATAATCTGTATCTGCAGAAGGATATATACAACAGTTATATCAATAAATTTTCAAAGAAGGATATATTTGAAGCCGAAAAGAATCTGCTCGTTTTTTATCTGATTAAGATGATGGAAATTCAGAATTACATTTTATACGAAAGCAGAATTCTGGGTCTTGACGGCAAAATGTTTCTTGACAGTAATTTTGCCGGGGAAATTCTGAAAAATGTTCCGGATGAAATAAATGATCTCCCGCAGATTAAAATCTATTATAATGCTCTTAAACTTGAACAGACTAACAAATCTGTTTATTACAGGAATCTCAGGAATCTTCTTAATGAGCACGGTCATCTCATTGAAAAGGAAAAACACTATAACAAATACATAGATATGATTGATTATATAAAGAGAAATAAACCGAGAGAAGACACAGGGACTGTGAGAGAACTTTTTCAGTTAAGAAGAGAGATTATTGAAAAAGGACTGTTTACCGGAAATTTCATTACGAATATGTTCTTTCTGAATCTTGTTAAATCCGGCACAAGACTGAAGGAATTCGGATGGGTAGAACATTTTATAGAAAAGTATTATCCGCTTCTGATAGAAAAGTACAGAGAAAGTACGCGTGAATTGTCTTATGCTTATCTTTATTTCGATAAAAATGAATATGATATTTCCATGTCCCATCTTGCAAAAGTCAGGTATGAAGATATTTTTTACAATCTGGAAGTCAGGAATATGACTTCAAGGATTTATTATGAAACAGAAAGTTATGATCTTCTGAATGACTTTCTGAACTCTTACAGAATGTATTTATCCAAAAACAGATCCGTCAGCAAACAGGATTACGAATCACATAATTTATTTATCAGCATAACAGGCAGTCTGTACAAAATAAAAGAATCCGGGAAAATTCACAGACTCGATGACCTTGAAGAGAAAGCGGTTAAGAAAGATTTTATTAACAGATACTGGGTTATTGAAAAAATCAGGGAACTTGAAAAATAATCTGATCCGGAAAATGTGTCAGTTAAGCCGGTTGTTTGCAAACTTACCCTGCATTTTCAAAACAATGTTAACAAGAACAATTAGAACCGGTACCTCAATTAAAGGACCGATTACAGCCGCAAATGCTGTTCCGGAATCAATGCCGAATACGGCAATAGCAACCGCAATTCCCAGTTCAAAATTATTTCCCGCTGCTGTGAATGCAAGCGATACGGATTTCGGATAATCTGCCCCTGCTTTCTTTGCCAGAAAAAAAGCGCTGAAAAACATTATCACAAAATATAAGATAAGGGGAATTGCTATTCTTATCACATCTCCCGGAATCTGTATAATTAAATTTCCTTTGTAACTGAACATTACAATTATTGTAAAAAGCAAAGCAATGAGAGTTACCGGACTGATTACCGGGATAAATTCATGCTCATACCAGATTTTCCCTTTTACTTTTATCAGAATATATCTGGTAATCATTCCGGCAAAAAACGGAATCCCCAGGTATATGAACACGCTTTCAGCAATCTGACCTATACTGATGTTAACTACTGCACCTTTAATCCCGAATATTTCCGGCAGATAAGTTACAAAAACAAAAGCATAAACACTGTAAAACAGCACCTGAAATATACTGTTGAATGCAACCAGCCCGGCTGCATATTCATTATCTCCTTTTGCAAGATCATTCCAGACAATTACCATTGCAATACATCTTGCAATTCCGATCATAATTAATCCTGTCATATATTCCGGTTTGTCCGGCAGTAAAATCACGGCAAGCGCAAACATGAGCAACGGACCTATTATCCAGTTTTGTATTAATGATAATATCAGAATTTTCGAATTTCTGAAAATCAGCGGAAGTTCCTCATACTTAACTTTTGCCAGCGGCGGGTACATCATAAGTATTAACCCTGCAGCTATCAGTATATTTGTGGAACCGCTTTGAAAACGGTTTAATGCTTCTGGTGCGGATGGTATGAAGTATCCGGCAGCAACACCGGTAAACATTGCCGCAAATATCCATAGTGTAAGATATCTGTCAAGAAATGAAAGCTTCTTTTTCTCATTTCTTTCCATAGTATAGTTTCGTTATTCAATTAATTTTGATCCGGTTTGGATAATGTTAATTCATATTTATTATTTTTCACCGTAAACTGTAATGCTGTAAATTCCGTTTCCGGATTCTTTATATGAATCTATTTCTTCTCCGGATAAATATTTTAAAAGTATGTCATTCGGAATAATGACTGCTTTCTCTTTCTGAACAGTGATATTCCTGAATGCTTTTTCTTTTATCAGTCTCAGATATTCCTCTTTCTGCAAAGCGCCGGAAATACAGCCTGCATACATTGTTCCCGCTTCACGGATTTTTTCCGGAAGTTCTCCTTTTAACACTATATCAGAAATACTGAAATGCCCGCCGGGTTTTAATACTCTGTAAATTTCATTAAAAGCTTTTTCCTTGTCAGGAACAAGATTCAGAACACAGTTGCTTACTATTACATCGGCAAAATCCGAACTTAACGGAAGTTTTTCAATTTCACCGGATATGAATTCTATGTTTCTATAACCCAGTTTTTCGGCATTTGCTCTTGCCTTTTCTATCATCGCTTCCGTAAAATCCACTCCTATGACTTTTCCTTTTTCTCCGGTTTCTTCCCGCGCTATGAAACAATCATTACCTGCTCCTGAGCCGAGATCAACTACCGTATCACCCTTTCTGATTTTTGCAAACTGCGTAGGTAATCCGCAGCCAAGACCGAGATCCGCTTCCGGATTGTATCCTTTCAGATCAGCATATTCATCATTCATAATGTTATATGTTTCATCCGAACAGCATCCGGATCCGCAGCATGAAGTCTCATTAGTTTCTTTGCTTTGCAACGCAATTTCACTGTATTTCTCTTTTACTAATTTTTTTATTTCTTCTGATGTTTTCATATTTCTGTTTCAGTTTTAATTTATAAATAAGAGTTTAACATTAACAGCAATCAGCTTTGTTTGCTTCTGATTTTGCTTTTGCTTTCTCAAAAAAAGCGTTTAGTCCGTTTGCAGACTTTTCAAATGTTTTCCAGTTTATGCAGTAACATGATTTTGTACCGTCTATTGTTCCCTGTATCAGCCCGGCTTTTTTGAGTTCTTTAAGATGCTGGGAAACTGTTGACTGAGCAAGAGGCAGTATTTCGACTATTTCACCGCATATGCAGACATCCCTGTCAGCAATAGCTTTCAGAATTGCGATTCTCGCCGGATGGGATATTGCTTTTGCAAATTCCGCCAGCTCAATTTCGCTTTTTTTAAATTCTTCTTTTTTGTTGACTGCCATATCTGGTTAATTTTATATCGTAAATATACGATTAATATTTTATTTGTCAAATGCAGAAAACCCTGCCCGGATTTATCCCGGACAGGGTTTAATATAAAACATGTGCCTCTGTTTTATTTAAGAAGCATCATCTTCTTTGTCTGACTGTAATCGCTTACTCTAAGCGTGTAAAAATATATTCCGGACGAAAGCTCCGAGCCGTCGAACACATATTCATAACTTCCTGATGTCAGAGATTTATTTATCAAGCCGGCTATTTCCCTTCCTCCTGCATCATAAACTTTTAAAGTAACAAATCCCGTTTTGGGAAGAGAGAAATTTATTTTAGTAACAGGGTTAAAAGGATTAGGGTAATTCTGATGTAAACTGAATGATTCCGGAACTGCCGAAGAAATCTGATTAATGCCGATCACTGTATAATTCACAGGATTAAACTGTGTCCATCCGGAAGTCCAGTTATCAGTTCCAAATGCTCCTCTGAATGTAACATTCTGAAATCCCGTCAGATTCGGATTTGCAAATGATGCTCCGCTTAAAGCAGGTGATCCGGGTAATGGTATCCAGTTGTTGAC
Organism: Ignavibacteria bacterium; assembly: GCA_016788375.1. Classification (GTDB taxonomy): domain Bacteria; phylum Bacteroidota; class Ignavibacteria; order Tepidaquicellales; family Tepidaquicellaceae; genus JAEUSI01. The sequence continues at coordinate 9,840 of JAEUSI010000052.1, forward strand.
ATTATTTGCAGGAAGAGGCACATCGGGATATATATTGAACGGATCCGTCAGCTGAACCTGAGTATTCTGACTTAACACAGTATTCTGAAATGAAGATGTCTGAAGCCATTGCTGCGGAGAAAATGTTCCTGTACCGGTGCTGTCGGCTAATCTCAGATTACCTGCAAAAATAATGTTTCTTAACTGTACAGTATCAGATGCTGCAGCATCCCCGACACCTGAACCGTCAAATCTTATTCCCACTTTCCATCCCATAATAATTGAATTATAAACAGATGCGAGCATATTTCTTCTTAAATGTGCTCCTCTCTGAAACAAAGGATTTGCTGCCGAAGCAGTTGTTATAAAAGGTCCGATGACAGTCATATTTGAAAACACAGGCTTTGTTCTCGGTCCGTTAAAATTAGAAGGCGTGTTATTGTTGTTGTCAATTTCAAATCCGTTTGAAGAACTTATATCTGCTATCGCACTGTCCCTGATGCTTATTCCAAACTGAACTCTTCCTCTGAATCCGTTGTCGCAATCCCAGTCGTCATCAAGTGCTTTGTATGAAACCAAATACCGGCAGTTTACATTTCCTCCGAACCATTCAAATGAATCATCTCCGCTGTAACTGATCTGTATATTTTCAATTACCGTTCTGCTTCCTACTCCTCCCATAGTCAGACCATTGATTTCATTACCCGATATACCGGTTAAATTAACTCCCGGGAATTCAATCCTGACATATCTTAATACGCCTGAACTGTCATCATTGATTACCGGCTGACCTCCGTATACAGGACCGAGTCCGGGTCCGAATCCTTCTATCTCTGCCGAATCTACTCCCGTTGATGTATTTATTGCTGATCTTCCTAGTACTATTATTCCCCCCCAGTCTCCGGCTCTTCTCTGACCTGCTGGCTGTCTGCTTGTAAATACAATCGGATTGTTTGCATTTCCGTTTGCGATTATTTTTCCGCCTCTTTGGATAATCAATGTGCCTTTTGTATTGTAATCACCGAATATTTTTGTTCCCGGCTCAACAATAAGCACTCCTCCGTTAATCACATTTGTGTTTCCCTTGAGAATGTATGTTGTGCTGCTGTTAAGTGTAATCACTCCGGAAATGGCAGTTGAATTCATTGTAGTTGAATCTACCGCGGATAAAGCATTTTTAATCGTAAATACGCTTAATGCTAACACTAAAATTAAGATTTTTATTTTCATGGTTTTTATTAATTATTAAAATTTATAACCTAATGTAAAAGTATAAGATGTTCCTGCTGTAATTGTTTTAACGGATTTTGTGATTGTCTGACCGTTAAGAATAAAATCCTGAGTATATATAAAATCCTGATTAAGCAAATCTCTTGCAGTTATTTTTGCTTCAAAGTTATTCAGAAATGTTTTTATCAGTGAAAAATCAAGAACATCCCTGCCTGTTTCCATTACATCGCTGAATCCGCTTTTTCCGGCTTCTGAAATTTTATCTCCGTATATGTTCAGTATTAAGCTTGAACTTAATCCGAAATCATAATTGTCGTAATACATGCCTAAATTTAATGTGTAAGGTGATTGTCCCTGAAGTCTTCTCGTCAGTTCGTTTGCCGCAGTCTGCAGTCCTTCAAGATTTACCTGTGAATTCACAAGCGTCAGGTTTGCATTTATTGTTACATCTTTTAAATAATCAGATATAAACCCGAGTTTTTTTCTTAACTCTAATTCAATTCCGTAATTATCTGCACCTCCCATTGCATTTGCAAATGTATAGGACGGAATCTGTGACGTAAGAGTCGGTACAATCACTCTTTCAATGGGCTGATCAAAATGTTTGTAAAAAATACTGACTGATGCGATTTCACCTGCATCTGGAAAAAGCTCGTATCTCAGATCATAATTCTGAATTAAACTTTCTTCTAAATCCGGATTGCCGGACAAAAGTCCCTGTGTAACAAAATCTATGTATGCAAAAGGAGCAATCTCTCTTAATTCAGGTCTGGAAACTGTCTGGGAAAATGATGCCCGAAGATTTGTCCTTTCATTTAAGGAATATGCGAAGTTAACTGACGGAAGCAGATCATTGTTTGTCTGAAATACATTTACCGGTGTCTGAGTGTTCCTGACATAACTGTTTAATTTTATCTCGTCATATTCGTATCTTAATCCTGCCGTAATTTTAAGTCTGTTTACAGGAATATCAAACATAAGATAACCGGCATATAAATCTTCCGAAGCCGTATACTGGTCGCTTAAATCTGTTGTCTCAACATAATAAAGTTTTGTTAAATCCATATTTTCCGGTCTGAATATTTCCTCTATCGGCTGAAAACCGATTAAATAACTGCCGGCATTTACAGGAGCAAAGTTTCTCGCGTTGAAATTTCTGTCTGTAACGGCTCCGAGAAAACCGAATTTCATTTTTGTTCTCTGCTTCTCGTTTAAATTCAGAAAATTCATGTCAAAGTTTACTCCCAGATTCCTGTTAATATCAGACAGGTTTGAATAAAATCTTTCTCCTACATTTGCATTAGGTATTGTACTCAACGGAGCAAAATACGGATCTTCAGTACCTGTTTCCCTCTGATAAAATGTTGACTTTGTATCCGGCTCATTTCTTTCAGATTCTGAATATGATAGATACCAGTTGATGTTCATTTTTGAAATGTTGTGAATGTAGTGACTTCCGGATAACTGTCCCGAATAAAGTCTCCTTTGTATGAAATCCGTTACATAAATTTTCTTGTCAAGATCTGCTATCGATCTTGTAAATCCCTCATAATATCTCGTATTATCATCCGATGATATTGATGTTGTGTTCTTAAAACTTAATTTACTGTTTTCCCCAAGTTTATAATTAATATTCAAAAGTCCTCCGCTGAGCACAAAATAATTTGAAGTTCTTCCCGAATAATTCAGCAGTGCCGTCGTATCCGAATTATATTCGTTTCTCTGTACAGTCTCATTTATGAATCCGTTTTTGTATGTATATGCAAAAAGTACTCCGAGAGGATTATTAAACAGTGAAAAGTTATTTCCGATTGTAAGCTGAAATCCTCCGTTAAGAGGAGTTTTATTTTCATTCTGCTGCCAGTTGTTGTTCAGGCTTTTTCCGTAAGTATTCGGACCGGTAAATTTAGATGAAGGAAAATTTGAAGGTATTGCCCTGCTGCCGTCATCAAGTCCGTTAAGAAAAAAGAGTGTTTTCTTTTCCCCTGCATTGTAATCATAAAAATTTCCCTTTGAAGTGGATCCTGACAGATATGAACCGTTTGTTTCAAAGTTAAACGTAAACTGATCAACGAGATCTTTTGTGTTCAACTGAACAAGTCCTCCTGAAAAATTTCCGGGCAAGTCAGGAGTGAATGACTTTGCAATTATAATATTTTCAAGAAGTTTAGAGGGAAACAGATCAAATGAAAATGACTTTCTGTCCGCTTCAGAACTCGGCATAAGGACACCGTTCAGTGTAGTATTATTATATCTCTCGGAAGTTCCCCTGATATATACAAATTTATCGTCAACTATATTCACGCCGATAACTCTTTTTAAGACGTCTGACGCTGTAGCATTCGGAGATTTGTTTATTAACTGCTCGCTTATTCCGTCCTGAATTCTTGAAGAATTTTTCTGTTCTGTAAGCATTGACTGCTCATTTGAAAGCGATTGAGATGATTCAACTGTAATCTCATCCGTACTGAGTCCGTCTATGCTCAGTGCAACATTTAAGTCCGTTACTTTACCCTGTATAACTTTTACATCATTTATTTTTTTTGTTGTGTATCCTATATAAGATATTTCTACTGAATAAATTCCGGGCTCAATGCCGTCAATTGTATAATTTCCGTCTGAATCTGCTGAAGCGCCTGCCTTGATTTCAGGTATCCTGACTATTGCTCCTGTAAGCGGATCTGAATTTGACGTGTCAGTAATTTTTCCTTTTATTGACTGGGAATAAAGAATTTGAGATGATAGTATCTGCAGAATTACAAACAACATTATTGTAAATATATTGGGATGGTATAATATGCGTTTAATCATAAGCAAAATTATACACATCATATTTACTAAAGATAAATTAATTGTTATCTGTGTAAAGGAAGTGTTAACGAATTGTTAAGCCGGAAGTTTGTTTTTTTTACTTTATATGAAAAAAGCAGATTTATTCATTTCAGAATAAACCTGCTTTAAAAAATTTGTTTCGGGCAATCAGTTAAAAACACTTTTGAAAAAATTCTTTTCTGATTTTTTGTCCTTTGTACCGGAATGAGAATGTTTGGGCTTGAAATTTTCGGATTTACCCAGTTCCTTAAGAAGTTCTTTTTCTTTGGAATTTATCTTCTTTGGAATATGAACATTCACTTTCACTATCTGATCTCCTCTGCCGTGTGCATTCAGATGTCTTATTCCCTTATCCTTCATTCTCAGAAATTTTCCTGATTCTGTACCGGGCTCAATTGTTAGTTTTGCTTTTCCCGCTAGCGTAGGCACTACAACTTCTGCTCCCATTACCGCATCTACTATGCTTACTTCAAGATTATAATAAATATCATCTTCATTTCTTGTAAATTCCTTATGCTGTTCCTCTTCAATAAACACAAGAAGATCTCCGGGATGTCCTCCCCGGATACCTGAATTTCCCTGTCCTCTCAGCGGAATATAATTGCCTTCCGAAACTCCTGCCGGCACGTTAACCTTTATTGTGGTTTCTGTTTTTACTCTTCCCTCTCCGTGACATTCATCGCATTTCTCCTTTATAATTCTTCCTTCCCCGTTGCAGTAATTACAAACAGTCACATTTATAAACTGACCGAATATTGATCTTGTTGCCTGACGGATTTCACCGCTTCCGTTGCAATGTGTGCATCTGGAAAATCCGTTTTGCGACTTTGCACCGCTGCCTTCACATTCTGAACATACTTTGTATTTTTTTACTTTGATTGTCTTATCGACTCCCTCTGCTATTTCCTCCATCGTAAGCTTCAGGTTGATTTTTAAATCACTTCCCTGATTATTGTGCTCTCTCCGCGAAGTTCTCTGCCCTCCTCCGAAAAATTCATCAAATATGCTTCCTCCGCCTCCTCTTCCGAAACTTCCGAATATATCCCCGAACTGTGAAAAAATGTCGTTTATATTATCATAGCTGTGAGCTCCGCCGCTGACTCCCTGATGTCCGAACTGATCGTATCTCTGTCTCTTTACCGGATCCGAAAGTATCTCATATGCTTCCGCAAGCTCTTTGAATTTTTCCTCGGCTTCTTTGTTGCCGGGATTCTTGTCCGGATGATATTTCATGGCAAGTTTTCTGTATGAAGATTTAATCTCATCTACAGAAGATGTTTTGCTCACCGATAATATTTCATAATAATCTCTTTTTGTCATTTTATAATTTTTATTTCTCCTGTTTTAATTTTAATTTGGCTCGCTTGATACGAGTACTTTTTCATGCTTGACAACTTTATCCTTCAGCTTGTATCCCTTTTCCACTACTTCAAGTATTGTATTAGGTTTTACGTCATCTCTCGGAATCATCATCAGCGCTGAATTCACGTCAACATCGAATTCCTTTCCGAGTGAATTTATTTCCCTGAGTCCTTCTTTTTCCAGTGTGCTTTTGAATTTATCGTAAATTAGAAACAAACCTTTTTTCAGAGTTTCAAAATCTTTTGTCTCGCCTTTTTTTACTGATTCTACGGATCTTCCGAGATCATCGTATACAGGCAGCAGCTCTTTGATTATATCTTCCGAAGCATATTTAATGTAATTCGAAATTTCAGCTTCTGTTCTTTTCTTGTAATTGTCAAATTCAGCCGCTTTTCTTAAAAGCATGTCTTTCAGCTTCTCGGCTTCCTTTTCAGGATCATGCTTTCCGTTTGTTTTGATGTTTTCACTAATCTCGCTTTTTATCTCGTCTTTCCTTTCTTTTGAATTTTCTTCGGAATGATCATGATTTTTCTTTTCATCATCATTATTCCTGCTTTCTTTAATGTTAACTGTATGCTTTTTAGCGCTCATTAATGTGTTTCCTTTCTTTTTAAAAAAATCTTTCATTTATTAATTTGATATTTCTTTGATCAGTTTTGATGTATACTGCAGAAGTGAAACCATCCTTGCGTAATTCATCCGTTTCGGACCGATTACGCCGATGTTTCCCGTTATATCTCCGAAATTGTATTTCGTTGTTACGACACTGTAGTTTTTTAGTTTCTCGTCGTCATTTTCCTGTCCTATTGAAATGAAAACGTCATTATCCTTCTTTCCGGACTTTTCAAATATATGTATAACTAAATTTTTATCCTCTGCAAGATCAATTATTTCACGGAAATTTTTGGGATTGTCAAACTCCGGCTGCTGTATCAAATCGCCTGTGCCGCCGATATATATCCTGCTTCCCTTTTCCTCCTCATTATAAAGCCTGTCAAGTGAATTTATAAATAACTGTATCAGTTCCGGCTCTTTATATTTATAATCAATTACTCTTTCCACAAACGTCTCCCGGATATTCTGTAAAGTCAGCCCGTGAAGTCTCTCATTCAGAAATGCCGTTATATTCTCAAGTTTTACTTTTGTAATTTCAGTTTCAACTTCCATTATAACTGTCTTTACAATTCCGGATTTAATATTCAGTACTATTAAGATTTTGTTTGAAGAAATAATCACAAGTTCCAGCTTGTCAAAAATTCCTTTTGAAATCTGAGGCTGTGTTACAACTGCCAGTAAATGCGAAACCTTTCCGAGAATTCTTGAGGTTTCCGAATACAAGTCCTGACTCTCGAGTATATTCAGATTTTTTTCGTCAAAATGGCTTCTTAAAGAATATTCTTCGTTCAGCGAAAGTTTTTCTTTCTCCATAAGCATATCCACAAAATATCTGTATCCCTTATCTGTAGGAACTCTCCCGGCTGATGTATGAGGCGTTTTTAACAGCTCCATTTCTTCAAGGTCACTCATTACATTTCTGATTGATGCCGGAGATAATTTTAAATCCGATTGCTTTGATACATTTCTCGATCCGACCGGAGTCGCATTTATAATGTAATTGTTAACTACATATTTTAATACTTCTTTTTCCCTGTCGTTTAATAATTCATTCATGTGTTTCATCTGTTTCAAATTTTTATTTATTCCTTTTCAAAAATACTGAATTGCATAAAATTTTTAAATGCGAAATATCCTGCACAATTTCCGTTTTCATGTCATTACCGTTTATTTACGGGCTTTTTTAAGGTTTTTTATTGTTAAATCCGTGTCTTCGTCAAGAAAATGCCTTGCCTGATGACGCGCTCTTCTTACTTCTTCCGGATTTATTTCAGCATAAATAATGTCTTCTTCAAAAAGTCTTGCCGCTGAAATAATATTCCCGAACGGATCTATTATCTCGCTTCCTCCCCAGAAATTTATCCCGTCTTCATATCCGACTCTGTTTGAAAAAATAAAGTACAGAGAAAGTATTCTTGCATATGTTCTGTGATGCTCGGAATTGATTTCATAGTTTCTGAACTTTTCACTGTCAGCCGCAAGTCTCGTCGGTGATGCCGCTATTCCCGTAATAATCTGAGCTCCGTCAAGCGCTGCCGTCAGTGGCAGCGATAAATGCCAAAGATCCTCGCATACAAGTAATCCGATTTTGCCGAATTTCGTTTCGTGAGCCTTACATTCCCTGCCTTTTGAAAAATAACGGAATTCTTCAAATAATCCGTAGGTCGGCGGATATATTTTTCTGTGTGTGAACTTTATTTCGCCGTCCGAAATAAATATTCCCGAATTGTAAATTGCAAAATTTTCGTCTTCCTCCGCCAAACCGCATATAATGGATATTTCCCTGCTCTTTTCCTTAAGCCTGTCAAGCAATCTTGTCTTTGCAGTATTTACCGAAATTGAAAAATTGATGTCTTTCAATGAATACCCTGTCAGTGACAATTCCGGAAATACTATAAAATCAGCCTTATTCTTTATTGCTTCATCACAGAATTCAAGGTGATGATCAATATTTCTTTCAAGATTTCCGAGTACGGAATTTATCTGCGCAACTGCTGCCTTCATCTGAATAGTTTGTAAAATAATATTCTAAAAATACCCGTTATTGTCAAGCTTATTAAAAGCAAATTGTATAACATAAAGCTGTAATTGTGTTTCCTGAAATAACTAAGGCAGTCTTTATTCCATGCTTTTATCATTCTTACCCTGTCCTTGTATATGCTTACTCCTTTGCCGTGAATTATTTTTGCCTCAGGATAAAAAATTATCCTGTATCCTTTGCCGGTGATTCTTTTGCATAAATCCACATCATTAAAAAACATGTAAAAGTCTTCATCAAAAAATCCCGTTTCATTCAATACTTCCTTTTTAACCATTAAAGCTGCCGCCATCGGCTGTTCAACAGCCCTTTCTTCATTGTGTGAAAAATAATTCATCTTCCAGTTGCTTAATAATATGCTGCCGGGAAAAATATAAGAAAGCAGGCTCATCTCACAGAACATATCGAAATAACGCGGGAATGTTCTGCACGATTTCTGTATTGTTTTGTCTTCATTCAGCAGTTGCGGAGCAACAGCTCCGTTTAATTTATCTTCATAAAGTTTTTTCAGCAAAATCTCCGCCGGATTTCCGCAGAATACTGTATCAGGATTAAGGAACAATATACTGTTTCCGGTTGATTCTGCGATTCCCTGATTGCAGGCTGCTGTATAGCCTTTGTTTTCTCTGTTTATTATTAATCTTGTATTCCTTACTTCTTTTCCGAAAATTTCCTGAACTGTCTGCGCGGTTTTGTCGGAGGAATTATTGTCAATTACAATTACTTCATATTCAAGATTTCCCGTATTTTTAAAAACTGATTCAAGACAGTTCTCTATTTCATCCTCACTGTTCCATGTTACAATTATTATTGAAAGATCCGTTCTGTCAGGCATTTTTTGCTGTAGGCAATACTTTAAAAATAAAATCCCTCATATCGGTATATTCGTCTCCGGGTATGTGCTTTTCAAGATAATCGCTTTCTTCGTTCCAGAATTTCCGGAGTTCATTCATGTCTCCTTTTGCAGTATAATTCACTATGACTTCAAGCGCTTCCCTGTACAGAGGATATGAAAGATCAACTGCCTGCATTCCCGCATCCAGTTTTCTTTTTAATCCGTAATAACGCGGCTTTAATTCGTTTATAACTTTATCGTAATATTCTCCGAAAGTCTGATTGCTCTGAAGCAGATTCCCGTTTTCATAAATATAAATTTCCTTTGTATAATATATTACTTCCGTATGAGGCATCACACCCCAGTATTCATCCTTAATCAGAATCTGTTTCGTGCTGTCTTTATTTAAATCCTTAATTTCAGGCAGACCGGAGTCAAAATATTTAATCAGATTTACTTTGCCTTCCCTGTCCATTCCGTATACGAACATTCCCGAGGACATTATCTTGTCATTTCCCCCGGCATTCGTATAAACAAGTATCTGCCTCGTGCTGTCGCCTGCAAGCGATTCGAACCTGCACTCTTCAGAATAATCCACCGTATCCGAAAATATCTTTTCATATTTCTCCCTGCTTTTATCCAGTGAAAATATTTCCATCATGTCAAAATTGTAATAATCAGATACACTGCCGGAATCCTTTATTACGCTTAATATTACTATCTCCCTGTTACCGTCTCCGTTTAAATCCTCTTTCTCAATTTTATAAATTTTTCTTGGTGAATAATACTCAACTCTGAAATCAACAGAACCTTCCTTTACTCCGGCTGAAGAAATTTTATCTTTGTCCTCTCCGGCTTTCTTTGATGAACTGCCTGTACTCTCTTTTTTATTATTTTTTTCCGAACAGGAATATATATTTACTGCAAGCAGTATTAATATTAATATAAAAATTTTCCCTCTGTGAATTTTCATTTCAGCATTTCCTTTACTATAATTGTATCTTTATGGAAATTTCTGTCATCCTTTGCCGGATAATCTAGCATGTAATGAAGTCCGCGGGATTCTTTCCTCATCATTGCCGAGTATATTATCAGATAAGCAACATTTACAAGATTTCTGAGTTCAAGCAATTCAACATTTACTTTTGTTTTTTTATAAAAACTCCTTATCTCTTCCCTCATCATTTTCATTCTTCTGTATGCCCTTTCAAGCCTGATTGTATTTCTTACAATTCCGACATAGTCGCTCATGATTTCCTTTATTTCCCTGTTGTTGTGGGATATCAGAATCCATTCCTCGGTATTCTCCGTGCCTTCTTCGTTCCAGTCATAAATATTATCATAAATTTCTCTGATCTCCGATTTATATTTCAATGATTTTTTAACCGGATTCTTTTTCTCCTGCTTAAGTATCGATTCATAAATTGCATTGGAAAAAACCATAGCTTCAAGAAGCGAATTGGAGGCGAGTCTGTTTGCGCCGTGTACGCCTGTCATTGTAACTTCCCCGCTCGCATAAAGGTTTTTAAGATTTGTCTTTCCTTCAAGATCCGTTTTTATCCCTCCGCATGAATAGTGCGCAGCAGGAACAACCGGAATCATCTCTTTCGTAATATCTATTCCCTTGCTCAGACAGTATTTGTAAATATTTGGAAATTCTTTTTTGATTCTTTCCCCGCCTATATCCTTCAGATCAAGGCATACATAAGGATCACCGCTCTTCTTCATTTCATTGTCAATTGCCCTTGCGACAATATCCCTCGGCGCTAATGATTTTCTTCTGTCATACTTTTGCATAAACTCTTTTCCTTTAATTGTCTTCAGCACGGCTCCTGCGCCTCTCACTGCCTCTGAAATAAGAAAAACCTGCGAATAGTTTGTTTCCCTCTCTGCTTCAAAAAAACTTGTCGGATGAAACTGTATGAATTCCATGTTTGCAATTTCACACCCTGCCCTGAATCCCATTGCTATTCCGTCGCCTGTTGCAATTGACGGATTTGTCGTGTGCTCGTATACCTGTCCTGCGCCTCCGGTAGCCAGTATTGTCCTCCCGGAAACTATTTTTTCTACTTTATTACTCCTTACATTAAGGGCATATATTCCGTAACACTGACCCGGTTTTCTGTTTTTCTTTTTTAAATTTTTACTAGTCAGAAGATCAACAGCAAAATAATATTCATGTATTTTTATATTCCTGTTCGCTGCTATTTTTGCAAGTAATGCCCGTTCAACTTCCTTTCCGGTAAGATCATTTGAATGAATGATCCTGTTTCTCGAATGTCCGCCTTCTTTGCCGAGTATAAGCTCTCCGTTATTTTTTGAAAAATTAGTCCCGATTTCAATAAGCTCTCTTATTCTCTCAGGACCTTCTGTCACAATTTTCCTCACGGCTTCTTCATTGCATAATCCGGCTCCGCATTCCAGCGTATCGGCTATATGCAGTTCAAAATTATCATTCCCGCTGAATACTGCAGCTATGCCTCCCTGAGCGTAATTGGTGTTGGATTCGGCTTTGAGCTTCTTCGTTATGACAAGCACTTTGCCGAGCCTGCTGAGTTTTAATGCCAGCGATAATCCGGCTATTCCGCTGCCGATTATTAAAAAGTCAGTTTTCAAATTTTCTGTTTTATTAGACTTAAATTTTCAGTTTTAAATCAGAACAAATTTACTGAATATAATAAGCAAAAAAAGCGGAGATGATCTTCCGCTTTGTTATAACGAACAAATTCAGGTTTAAAATTTTATTCTGTCTCAAATACTTTTGCCGGAAACCACTGATTCTGAAGCGAACTCACAAAAAATTTCCTGATGCTTATCTTTACCGGAGTTACAGGTGTAAATGTCTGAAACCACGGCATCTTCTC
>JAEUSI010000053.1 GCA_016788375.1 Ignavibacteria bacterium
TTATAAAACTGCTGATATTCTTGAAACATCTGAGTTAATCCGCAGAAGCCGGTTTGTAATATCCCCGGATACTTCAGTAATACATATTTGCTCTGCATTTAATGTACCGGTAATAGGAATATATCCGGATTTGAAATGGAATTTTGAAAAATTCTCTCCGCTTTCAGAATTTTCGGAAGTGATATTTTCCGGAAATAAAAATAATATTCATGACGTGGAGCCGGATCTTATTTTCAGAAAGACAGAAGAATTCATTAAAAGATTAAATAGTGGAAATGCCGAGAGTCGAACTCGGGTCCGGAAAGAAGACCATTAAAACCTCTACATATTTAGTTCCCGCTTTGAGCATCGCAAAATCATGGAAGCAGGACAAACCTGATTTTACTATTCCGCTTTAGTTTCATTTAAACAGCACGGAAAACAGCTTAAACTATCTCATCTGAATGACGCATTTTAATTTCCGGTGAGCAGAAAATCAAATGCGAGGTTGCTTATTTTATTAAGCAGCCATAGCGTAGTTATATTCTACGTTGTTGTTGTTTGTTTTTTTCTGCCATTTTAAAGTTGTAGCAGCACCACTATATGCAGTTTTAACCATCTTTCAATCCGTCGAAACCGTTGCATTCCCGTAATTTCAAAGAACTTTTTTTGTAACTCTAAACACTCTGTACATTTGAAGAAGTTTTGGATGAAACATTCGGTTTAACTTCTGATTTAACTTCCTCAGTGGTAACAGCGGATTCGCCTTTGTCGTTGTATAGTATTCCAATCGGCACTACGATACAATACCCGGTTATCAGTAATACAGGCGCTAATGTTGTAGGCAGGAACCCGCTCACCGAATTTTCCGACATAAAAAAATATCCGAGTATAATCAGCGCAATGCCTATACCGATAATGAGATAATTTTTTGACGTCATTGCAAAATGCAGATGACTCTGTTCTTTTCTCTGCTTTTTGCTCTTTAAAGACTGCAAATTTTGCTGCTTTACTTTAGCCATTAAGTTTATAATTTAATTTTTGATAACTCGTTAAAATAATGAGCTATGCTTAATATCCCTCTGTGAAAATTATTCAAATTCAGATGCTCGTCGGGAGAATGCGCATTTTCATCAGGCAGTCCGAATCCAAGCAGAATTGTCGGTGATTTCAACAGTGTCTGAAATGTATTGACGACAGGTATTGAACCGCCTTCCCTTACAAACACAGGTGATTTGCCGAATCCTTTTTTTAATGCCTCAACTGCCGCATTTACTCCGGGTGAATCTATCGGCGTAATTGCGCCTTTCCCTCCGTGAAGTGATTTTACTTCAACTTTTACTGACTTAGGCGATATCTTTTTTACATATTCCGTAAACAGTTTCTCAATTTTTTCCGGTTCCTGATTCGGCACAAGTCTCATTGAAATCTTTGCAAATGCTTTTGAAGGCAGAACTGTTTTTGCTCCGTCTCCCTGAAATCCGCCCCATATTCCGTTGCAGTCAAGTGTCGGTCTTCCGGAAGCACGCTCAAGAGTTGTATAGCCTTCCTCGCCGAACAGTTCGTCTGTTTCAAGACCTTTCATATACTTCTTTTCGTCAAATGGAAGTCTGGCATATTCTTCCCTTTCCTTTTTGGTTAAATTTAAAACGTCATCATAAAATCCGTCTATCAGTATTTTTCCTTTGTCGTCCTTAAGTTTACTGATGATATGAGCCAGAGCGTTAATAGGATTATTTACCGCGCCTCCGAATGATCCCGAATGCAGATCCCTGTTCGGTCCGGTTACTTCTACCTGCATATATGCAAGTCCCCTCAGCCCGTAGCAGATTGAAGGAACATCATGGTCAAACATAGCTGTATCCGATACAACCACATAATCACACTTTAACAGTTCTTTATTATCATCAATGAATTTATCCAGATTTACACTTCCTATCTCTTCTTCACCTTCTATAAGAAACTTAATATTTATGGGCAGCGATTTGTTAATCAGCATGTGCGACTGTATGCTTTTCATATGAATAAAAACTTGACCTTTATCATCAGCCGAACCCCGGGCATAAATATTTTCTCCTTTTATAGTTGGCTGAAACGGAGGATCAGTCCATAATTCTATCGGATCAACCGGCTGTACATCATAATGACCGTAAACAAGGACAGTCGGCTTGTCTTTACCGGCTTTAAGCCATTCACCGTAAACTATCGGATGACCGGGTGTTTCATATACCTTTACATTTTCCAATCCGATATTCTTTAACTCGTCTTTAACGTATTCAGCGCATTTTTTAACATCACCTTTATTTTCCGGATTCGTGCTTATTGATGGGATTTCAAGGAATTTCTTTAACTCTTCAATAAAATTATTTCTGTTATCGTTTATATGCTTTTCAATTTTTTCCATTTTCAATTATTCTTTATAAAAAATGCGATTGTTGAAATCGCATTAATTTAAGCAATTCAAAAGTAAATTTAAATTTATTCGGGTTTCTTGACAAGTATTTCCATGTCTTCCTTAGCGCTTGCATTATCCGGATCTAATTCAAGCACCCGCTTATAACTTGCCTGAGCATCTTCAATTTTATCAAGTGCAACTTCCGTTCTTGCCTTCCACAGCCAGGATGGAACATATGCATTGTCTATCTGATTTGCCATGTTAAATGCTTCAAGAGCTTCGTTGTATTTCTGCAGGGAATACAGGGATAAACCCTTGTAAACGTACGCTGCAAGCTGCTTCGAACCGAGTCTGATTGATCTGTCAAAATTCTCAATGGCTTTTTCGTATTTCTTGTTGTTAAACTGTATCAAAGCCAGCTGATAAAAAACCGTATGATCCGTACTGTCTATTTCAAGCGCTTCGTCAAAATACTTGTAGGCATTTTCAAAGTCTTTTTTGTTGAAATAAATCTGAGCAAGCTTTACGTAATCTTCTGTATCAAAAATTGTTTTCGGAACTTTCGAGAAATATTCCAGTGCTTTGTCGTATTCCTCTTTTTCATTGTAAACGTATGCAAGATATTTGTAAGCCGAACCAAGATCTTCCTTTGGATTTTCAGCAATTACTTTTTCAAGTATCTGCTGGGCTTCGTCGTATTTTTTCTGACCGTATTTTACTTTTGCTATGTAAGTAAGCGCATCGACGTTTCCAGGCTGAAGTTTTGAATACATTTCAAATGCCTTCAGCGCTTCATCATAATTTTCGTTGAAATAAAGCAGTCTTCCCTTTTCAAGATATGCATCAGCAAAATTCGGGTTATCCTTTATTGCTTCATTATACTGATTCAGTGCTTCTGTATATTCTTTCTGCCTGAAATGAATCTGCCCGAGACCGAAATGAGCTTTGGGATTATTTGCTCTGAGCTTCAGCGCTTCATTGTAATTTTCTTCCGCAGGATCAAATGCTCTTCTGAAATAATATGCATCTCCGAGACCGACGTAAACATTCGGATCATCCTTGCTGATTGATTTTGCAAGCGCCAGCACCGGCAGTGCGTCATCTATCTTTCCGGCTACCGTCAGATTCTTTGCTTCCGAAAGCATTACCTGTACATTTTCGGGTTCTATTTTCAGCGCTTTTTTATAGTAACTGTCGGCTTTGTCGTATTCTTTTTTTTTGCTGTATAAATCTCCGAGTCCGGATAATGCTTCAACTCCTTCATCATCAAGTTTCAGCGCTTTCATAAAATTTGTTTCGGCAAGATTAACCGATCCGGTATTCAGCAGGGCAAGTCCGTAATAGTAGTATGCTTCATAACTGTTTTCACTTCCCACGACAGATTTCAGGAGATTGACGGCTCTGACATAATCTCCGCTCTTTGCAGCATTTATACCCTGATCAGCCTGCGAATATATATTTGATACACTTATAAAAATAAACACCGCCAGCAAAATCTTTTTGAAAATTTTGTTCATCATTTTTTTAATAATATTTAATGTTAATCAATAAAATATGCAGTTCTAATTTATCTGAATTGTTCTAACCGGCTGACTTACCGGCACTATACTGTTCTTTAATACCACTTTCTGCCCGTCAATGCTGATCAGAAAAGTTATAAAACCCGTTGCAAGCTTCATATCCTGTTCGGTAGTAAATACATAAACTGATCTTCTGTACGGATATGTCGCATTAAAAATCAGCCCCTGATGAAATTCCGCGAAATCAAGTTGTCTTCCGTTTTCAAGAATTTTTGACACTCTTAACGGCTTAACTGTCGAATCTATCGTATCTGTATTTCCTGTAGTAAGCCAGTTCATATTGATAATTCCAATTGCGTTTTTATTTTCACGCACCGAATTAAGCACCTGCACAGAAGTCGAACAGACTGTTGCTGCAGAGGAATATTCCGTCTTCTTGAGAATGCTGTCGAAAACGTAATCGTAAGTTGAGGAGTTTTTTCTCTGAATGAAAAGTTTAATTTTGCTGTCTGTAGATTTGAAAAACTGCTTTACTTCTTTGTTCTGCTCCTCATCCTGAGCAGATTTAATGTCTGTCCAGTTTTTGTATTCACCGGTAAAAATGTTTCTTAAATCCTCTGAAGTTACTCTTCTGACGGGATTTTCCGGATTTACAATAAATCCTATTCCGTCGATTGCTAAAGGATATTCCTTTACGGGAATTTTATTCTTTTCTAATGCTGCTTTTTCCTCTTCGTCAAAATTTCTCGCTGTTACTATAAATTTTGTGTCTCCGTTTATCAGATCTGCTTTCACAACTTTCGAAGGCGCAGTCTTCATTTTAATCTTTGCTTCGGGATTAAGTCTTTCAAATTCCTTAATCTCCGCTTTCATCAGCGGCTCCAGATTCTCGTCAACAGTTATACTAAGCTCTCCAGTTGTAGTAACAGATTTTATATTGCCGAAATCACATCCGTGCAAAAGTGAAACAGTCAAAAGCAAAGCCGGTATTTTCATAATAAATTTACTCATTTTTCCTGAATAGTTTTTCTCTTTCTTTGTTCAGAATTTCCTGACGTTCTTGCATCCTGATTTGTTTGACTTTGGAAAAAAGATTAACAAATCTGTATACACCGTAAATTAAAAGAACTATGCCGAATACCTGTATGGAACTATCCCTGCTTCCGGGAAAAATTATCCCAGTTAGTATCAGAATTCCCATTACAAATGTTATCAGCGCGGTAAAAAAATTTATTATCAGCGACGCATTCAATTTTATTCTGTATTAAATTATTTCTCTTCGTCATCTTCGGCTTTTTTCTTGTCCTTTGCATTTAATGTAAAGCTGAACGGAACGCTTACCCAGCACTTCACCTTCTGCCCTCCCTGCATAGCAGGGTCAAACTGCAGGTTCATTACCTTATCAGCTACTTCATCATGAAATACTTCCGGACCGCTTATTCCTCCAACCTTTATTACGGATCCGTCAGTTCCTACAAGTACTTTTGCAACCACCCTTCCCTCTATACCCGACTGTCTTGCAATTTCAGGATATCTCATCGAACCTTTAATTGCTCCGAGATTTACTGCTACGGGCGCTTTCTCTACTTCAAACTGCTGGAAAACTTCTTTCTTCTTTTCTTCTTTCTTTTCTACTTTCTCTTCAATCTTTTTCTCTTCGATTTTTCCTACTACTGCATTAGGATTAACTTTTGAAGGATCATCCGTTCCGGTAGATGCAACAGGAAGCTTTACTTCTTCAAGCTCTTTCTGGCTTTTTAACTTAACTTCTTCCGTTACAAGCTTCTTTGCAACCGGCTCAGGCGCAAGCGCGGAAAGGTCTTTAAGCGCTAGATCTTTCGGAGCTTCAGGCGGAATCTCGTCAATCGGAGGAGGCATATCTAGATCATTAATGTTAAAAACTTTATCCTGAAGCGCTTTCTGCTCGTCCAGCTTGGATTTTTCAAGATACATTGCACCTACATAACTGCCGATTAACAGTAAATGCGCAATGACAGCAATCATGAGACCCCTTGTCACGTATTTCTGATAAAGCTTTTTAAGCTCCGGTGCTCCGTATTTCATCTTCTTCTGAATTTCTTCGAAGACTTCATTGCTGTTATCTATATTGCTTGACATTATAACCTCCGTTTATAGGGTTTTAAATTGTGTAAAGTTTAACTTAATCTTTGTAATTAAGTTCCAAAAAATTTTTTGTAACTTAAAGTAAAATTTTTATAAATAAAAGCTATTAATCTTATTCTATACTCCTTACATATCAAACAGATTTTTAATCTATTTAATTGTTTGACTTTACCCTATCTCTTCGGTCCGAAGTAAGGCAATACTCCAATCGGATTATTAAAGTATTCTTTAATCAGTGTTCCAGTCGAATTGACGTTTTTCTGTTCAGAAACTTTAGTGTTTTCGTTCACTTCATTGTCAACCATTTTTATCGTTTCGTCTATTTCAGGATCAAGAAGTATTTCACCGGTCATGACTACGTCCGATTTGTCGTTCCTGTCATAGTATGTAACAAAACTCCTCGGAATAATCTGCTTTGAAGGTATCTTTACATCATAGCTAATATAAACTCCCGATACAGGAATTATCTTCGGATCAACAACAAATTTTTCTCTTTCTTCAATATAATATCGTCCGGATAACAGGTTATAAAGGTTACCTGCAAGCATAATCTTGTATTCTTCCTTTGTGTATTCTTTTCTGTTTTCAAAATCTTTCGGGGCAAATGCAACTGTCCTTGCAGAGTAACCCTTTGTTGCAAGTACAAGCGTTCCGAGCGGGGTCTCCTTAAAAAGCTTTTCTGCATCCGAATGTTTCATTCTTATGCATCCGTGTGAAGATGGTCTGACGCCAAGATGCGCATAATAACCTGTCCCGTCAATTGAATGAAATCCTATACCCTGATTAAACGGCATAAAATGATACATGTTTGATGAGTTGAACTGTGTTGACTGATGATGCTCTTCTTTGTGGAAAATTGCAAACAGTCCCGGTCTTGATTCAAGCGCTTCTGGATCACCTCCCTTGTTGTTTCCCGAAGAGACGGGATATTTTTCGACTCTTCCGTCCCGCCAGTGCTGATAAAGCATCTGCTGGTCAATCCTAAGCTCCAGCCATGTATCCTTCTTTGTATATACAGTATCCTTGAGATTTGTGTTAAGATCTTCAGAAGACAGAATATTGAACTTTCCCGCGTTTTTTATTTCTCCGCCCTTTGTTTCTGTATAAATTTTACTGCTGCCGGATTTTTTGGTGATGCCTGAATCTCCGGTAAATCCTATTATTGCAAATAACACCACCATTACGGGAATAAAAGAAAAATACAGATTGTTCCTGTTTTTTATTCCGGAATCAGTTTCATTATTACTGCTTTGCAATTCTGTGTAATTTCTGTCTTTTGAAATGAATTTCATACGGAAAAATATCAAATAATAAGTTAAAATTAAACATACTTTAATTTTTTAACCGAATTTTCCCGTTACGTATGCTTCTGTGAGTTTTTCTTTTGGATTGGTGAACATTCTGCGGGTTTTTGAATATTCTATCAGTTTGCCGAGATAAAAAAATGCAGTAAGATCGCTTATTCTCGCAGCCTGCTGCATATTGTGCGTCACTATAACAATTGTATAATGATTTTTGAAATTATATATCAGCTCTTCGATTTTTGAAGTGGAAATAGGATCAAGCGCGCTCGTCGGCTCGTCCATAAGTATGATATCTGGTCTGACCGCTATAGTTCTTGCTATGCAAAGTCTCTGCTGCTGTCCGCCCGACAGACTCATTGCAGGTGTTTTTAATCTGTCCTTTACTTCTTCCCATAAACCAGCATATTTCAGATTCTTCTCGGCTATTTCATCAAGTTCGGATTTTTTTGTTTTACCGTTCAACTTCAATCCCGATACTGCATTCTCATAAATTGTCATCGTCGGAAAAGGATTGGGTTTCTGAAAAACCATTCCTACTTTCTTTCTTACATCAACCGCATTAAACTCTGTAATGTCTTCATTCTGTATAAGTATTTCTCCGTATACTCTCGCCTTTGGAGTCATGTCATGCATAAGATTCAGCGATCTAAGGAATGTTGACTTTCCGCACCCGGAAGGTCCGATGATTGCCGTAACTGTATTTCTTTTTATCTTTAAACTGATATCCTCTATAGCAGGTCTGTCATTAAAATATACCGAAAGTTTCTTTGTCTGGATTGCAGTCTTTGATTCCCGGCCTGAAATTTTATCGGTTTCGTCCGTATCTTCAGTTACTATATCTTCAGTTTCCTGTATTTCCAATTTTCAGAATTTTTATTTTTCAATATTTTTTTCTTGTAACATATCTCACAAGCAGGTTAACGGTGAAAACAAGAAAAATTAGTACAAACGCTCCTGCCCATGCCTGTCTGTGCCAGTCTTCGTACGGGGAAATTGCATATGCAAATATCTGTAAAGGCAGCGCTGCCATCGGCTCATCTATGTTTGTCTGCCAGAATGAATTTCCGAATGATGTGAACAAAAGCGGCGCTGTCTCCCCAGCTGCCCTTGCAGTTGCCAGCAGTATTCCCGTTACGATTCCTGATGAAGCCGTCGTGAGCACTATACGCAATGTTGTTTTCCATCTCGACACCCCGAGCGCAAGAGATGCTTCTCTTAATGACTGCGGTATAAGCCTGAGCATTTCCTCCGTAACTTTTGTTACTGTCGGTATCATTAATATTCCCAGTGCAAATCCTCCGGCAAGAGCGGAGAATCTCTGCATCGGCAGTACAATAATTCCGTATGCGAATATTCCGATTACTATTGACGGCACTCCGCTTAAAATATCCGTAATAAATTTCACAACAGTTGAAGTAATATTCCCGGAATATTCTGATATGTAAATTCCAGATAAAACTCCCACAGGAATTCCTATCAGACCACCGATTCCTATGAGTATAAGACTTCCTGTTATTGCATTTGCCATCCCGCCGCCTGTCTCTCCGACCGGCTTCGGAAGCTGTGTAAAGAAATCCGGATTTAAAGATGAGATGCCTGATTTTGTTGTATAGAAAAAAATATACAGCAAAGGAAGAATTGTAATAACTCCAGCTATGACGCACAGGCTTATCATGACAGAATTGGTTACCTTCCTTCTTGTAAGATTTACCGGTTTGCTCAGTTTTAAAGTATTCTGCTTCATGACGCGTTTCTTGTTACGCTGTAAATTAATAATCTTGCAAGTGAATTTATTACAAATGTCACGCCGAAAAGAATCAGACCGATTTCTATGAGCGAACTTATATGCATGCTTCCCGAAGCTTCTGCAAATTCATTCGCGATTACAGATGCCATTGAATATGCAGGTTCAAATAATGACGCCTTAATCTGCGCCTTGTTTCCTATTACCATTGTGACTGCCATTGTCTCGCCGATTGCCCTGCCGAGACCGAGTACTGATCCTCCAAGTATTCCGCTTCTTGCATTCAGCAACGCCATTTTAATTGCTTCCCATTTTGTTGCGCCGAGAGCATACGCCGCTTCACGCTGGGATACTGGAATTGCATTCAGTATATCGCGGGTTATTGATGAAATTATAGGTGTTATCATTATTGCAAGAATTACTGAAGCTGTAAGCAATCCCGTTCCGAACATCTGACCTTTAAAAAACGGAAGGAATCCGAATACTGACTGCAGCATCGGCTGGACCGTAGTTCTCATAAACGGAGCCAGTACATATATTCCCCAGAATCCGTATATTATACTCGGTATTGCCGCAAGAATTTCGATTAAAAAACTGACCGGTGTCTTTACTGATTTGTGTACTATCTCCGATAAAAATACTGCAACTCCGATACTGACAGGAAGTGATATAATTAATGCTATTATAGATGATAAGATAGTTCCGTAGATAAAAGGAAGCGCTCCGAATTCCTCTTTGACCGGATCCCACTCTGATGAAAATATAAATCCGAATCCGAACCTGTCCCTGCTTTCTGAGGAATCTATAAACATTTCCACCGCGATGTATATAACCAGTCCTATTATTATCAGTGCAAATACAAGTGTCAGGTTTTCGAATAATATATCTCCTAACTTCTTTCTGCTCTTTATTTCTTTTCTTTCTTCTTCCGTAATTTATTATTTAAAATTTTAAACCGGATACTTTCTGTTTTGCCCTGGCAATTACAGTTTCGGGCAGTGGAGCATATCCAAGATCCTTAGCGAATTTTTCCCCGTCCGTTAAAGCCCACTCAAAAAATGATTTCATTGTTTTTCCTTTCTGTGCATCCTTCTGATTTTCATATATCAGTATATAAGTATAGCTTGATATCGGATATGAACCTTTTCCTTTTGCATTTGTAATTGACTGTCTTAAATCATCCGGTATCTCAGCTGAAGTCTGCTCGGCGGCTTTAGTAAGCGATTCAAGAGTCGGCGCAATAAACTCGCCTTCAGAGTTTTTTACGTTCGCATATTTGAGATTATTCTGAAGTGCGTAAACAAGTTCAACATATCCTACAGAATATTCAAGCTGTTTTACAAGCCCGGTTACTCCCTCGTTTCCTTTGCCTCCCTGACCTGCCGGAAATTTTACATCCTTTGCTGTGCCGACCTTTGTTTTCCATTCTTCGCTGACTTTTCCGAGATAATCCGTGAAAACATATGTCGTACCGCTTCCGTCTGTTCTGTATGTTACTATTATTTCTTTATCCGGCAGCTTTAGATCAGGATTTTCCTTCTGTATTACAGGATCATTCCACTTTTTAATTTTACCCAGATAAATTCCTGTTATCGCCTCCGGAGTAAGATTTATATTTTTATCTATGCCGGGAATATTATATGTAAGCACTACTGATCCGATAACCGTAGGAATGTGTATTATTTTATTATTGTTTTTTGTATTCGCTTTTTCGATTTCTTCATTGCTCATCGGACTGTCGGAAGCTCCGAAATCAACTGTCCCTTCCGTAATCTGTTTTACTCCGCCGCCGCTTCCTATTGACTGATAATTAATTTTTGCGTCTTTGTTTACCTTTCCGTATTCACTGAACCATTTTGAATATATAGGATAAGGGAATGTAGCTCCGGCTCCGTTTATCTGACTTCCCGGCTTGCTCGTTGTTACTTCTTTTTTATCTCCGCAGGAAATCAGTGTAAGTGAGATTAATATTGCAGTTAATACTTTCATATAATTGTTTATTGTTTTGTAATATTCAAAAATACTTAATATAAAATTTAGTCTATATTAAGAAATTGTAAAACATAATTTCACATTTCTGTTAATCTTTTCAAATGCATTGCATTCAGCTTTGTTCATATTTGCATTCCGGAATGATTATCATTTATTTAATGTGTACCGCATCTTTTTCTGACGGAATATTCCTTATATTGATTGTATAGATTACAGTTATATCCCGATTCAATTACCGTCAGGATATGTTCTGTCTCCTAAACAAAAAAGCCCGCTGTGAGCGGGCTTTAATGCTGTATACAATACTTGTAAACCGGTTTCTTATTTGATTAGAAACATCTTTCTTGTTTCCTTAAAATTGTTTCCCGTTAATGTATAAAAATATGCTCCGCTTGAAAGTCCGTACTTTCCCGCGTCAAATGTAATTTCGTAGTTTCCTTTATTTCTGCTCTCATTAATTAGCTCTGATATTTTTTGACCCGATGAATTGTAGATGCTTAAATTAACAAATGATCTTTCAGGAACGGAGAATTTTATATTTGTCGTTGGATTAAAAGGATTCGGATAATTCTGTCCTAAAGTGTAATTTTCAGGAATTATACTCTGTGCTCCTGCTTCATTTTCTGTTCCGGTCAGCACAATGTTTGTTTTTATGACATACAATCCGGTCTGTCTGTCTGAAGCTATAATCTTTCCTGAAGGGAACATATATACTCCCCAGCACCCGTTGTATGATTCTGCATTATTGGATGGATAAGTGTCATACCAGGCTACTTCCTGAGGTGAATCTGGATTTGAAATATTCACGATTCTTATTCCTGCCGAATAATGTGCAATGATTGCATAATTTCCGTATGTCTCAATATTGTGAATTATTGAAGTTGTAATTCCGGTCGGCTGCCAGTTCGTTACATAAACCGGGCTGCTTCTGTTTTCAATATTCCAGACCTTCAGTCTGTATGGTGCCGTTCCGATTTCATCAGTTACAAATAATCTCTTTCCGTTTTCTGATAATGCTGTGTTATGCGGACCTGCGCCGGGAAGATTTGTGAATGATACCACGGAACTCAGCGAACTCTTGTTGGATGCATTTATAATCGAAACTTTTCCGTCATTAATGTTCGCTGCGTAAATCGTATCATTTACTACTCTGCAGTCATGAACGTACATTGTCGTCCATTGTCCGAGCTTAACGGGATTTTCAGGATCTATAACATCAAGTACAGTAATGCCGCCGTTTGCCGCGGAATTTCCTCCGTTTAGATAAAGATAATGTCCGGCTTGTGAGATTGAGTGCGTTTTTGTATAGCCTGCATAATTCCAGGTCTTTACAAGATGAACCGAATCCGGAAGATACTGAAGGTCCACAATCTGAAGAGCGCTGTTTGTCGCTTCGGAAACTATATATGCATAATGAGAATAAACTTTCATCTCTCTCCAGGCTGAATTCAGTCCTGTCTGAAAATCAACTTCATGTATGTTAGCTGAATCCGTAATGTCAATAAATGCTGTTCCCGCAGGACATCCGAGTATTGCGTATTCCCTGCCGTCCGGTGCCTTGTATCCCCATATTGCAGAATAAAGCGTAGCTGTATAATGCTGATTCAGATTCTTTAAAAGATATGTGTTCTGATTTGCAAGCTGTGAAAATGATTCATTGCCTTTCATAAAGAAAAATGAAAGCAGAATGAGAATATAAATTTTTTTCATTTATGTAATTCGGGGTTGATTTATTTTATTAATAACATTTTTTTTGTTTCAGTGAAACTGTTACTTCCGTTCCCGGCTCTTAATGTATAGAAATATGCTCCGCTGCTGAGATTAAAACGGGATGCGTCAAAAACTACTTCGTATGTTCCCTTATCTCTTCTGTCATTTATAACATCGGCAACTTCCTTTCCTTCCTGACTGTATATCTTAAGACTTACTTTTGAATTTTCCTTAAGCGAAAATTTAATATTCGTAACGGGATTGAAAGGATTCGGATAATTCTGGTTCAGAGTATAATTATCTGCCGTCTGAATATTTAAAGGATTCTGATTTGTCATTACAATATTTGTCTTTATGACAAACAGACCGTTGCTGATATCAGAACCGATAATTTTTCCTGAAGGGAATTTATACACTCCCCAGCAGCCGCTGAATGAATTTGAGTTGCTCGATGGATATGTGTCATACCAGGCAACTTCAACAGGATTAGAGGGATTTGATATGTCGAGAATTCTTATTCCTGCCGTGTAATGAGCAATGTATGCATAATTTCCTGCAGTTTCTATGTTATGTACAATCGAATTTGTAATTCCCGTCGGCTGCCAGTCACGGACGAATGTAATGTTGCTTAAATCCCTGATATCCCAGACATTGAGCTTACCTGCAGGCGAACTGATTTCGTTTGTTGTATAAATGTAATCTCTTGTTACGGGAAATGCGCAGTTGTGAGTGGAAACTGTCGACTGCGGATATGCCTGCCAGTTTCTGATGAACTGAAGCGAATTCTTATTCATCGCGCTGATAATAGAAATCTTTCCGGTGTAAATATTTGCAGCCCAGATTGTGTCGTTAAGAACCCTGCAGTCGTGAACATATTCTGTTGACCATTCACCCAGTTTTACCGGCGTTTCGGGATTTGAAACATCTACTACTGCAACTCCTCCAACGGATGTCGCCGCATTTCCGCCGTTTAAATATAAGTACGGTCCGGATTGTGAAATTGAATGTGTCTTTGTATATCCCGAATAACTCCATACACCGACAAGATGAGCTGAATCCGGTAAATACTGAAGGTCCACGATTTGAAGCCTGCTGTTTGTGCCTTCTGAAACTATATATGCATAGTGACTGTAGGTCTTCATTTCCCTCCAGCTGCTGTTTACTCCTGATATTGTATCAACTTCCCTGATGTTTGCCGAATCGGTAATGTCAACATATGATGTTCCCCTGTTATATCCGATTATTGCATATTCACGGCCGTTTGGCGCAGTATATCCCCATAATGCCGAATATGATCTGCCCGCTACGTCAATATTTTTTAAAAGATATGTGTTCTGATTTGCTAATTGTGAGTAGGAAATTTCAGTAATTAAAAGAGCAAATGAAAGAAAGATGAAAATTTTTTTCATTGATTTGTATTTATGATATGTATAGTTAATAAAAGTGTGTAAAAATATATAATTTAATTCTTAAATGCTAATATAATTTTGGATTTTCCGTAAATAGTATACAAACTTTAATTGACAGTATTCCGGTTAATTATATTTCATAAGAATACATTCTTTCCAAATCCAGTTTCTGATATTAAAATTTCGGGATTTCTTTATTAAAACAGAAATTTCACAAAGTATTGAAAAGCAATTACTTCCATATCTCTCTGTGCTGTATAATCCGGAATTGAAGAATAAAGTGAAATTAAGTTATACTTTTAAATTTGCATATAATTACATAACTTACTTTAAGCCCCTGTGGTGTAACGGATAGCACAATGGTCTTCGGAACCATTAGTCAGGGTTCGAGTCCTTGCAGGGGTACTGATTATCATTTTTGATATATGGATATTGGATTTTAGATTTACTTTAATAAAAGATTTCTAAAATCTAAAATCTGATATCTAAAGTCAAAGCAGGTTTACCGCATCAACATCAATCGTTATCTGAACCTTCCCGGGTATATTCTTAAGCGAATAAGATTTTACTTCTTTCAGAATACCATTTATATATTTTCCGTTAGGATCAGTTGATTTAGACGACTTTAATATCAGATGAAATCTGTATCTGTCCTTTAATTTTGAAAACAGCGGAACTGACGGAGGAAGTGTTTCTATTATGTTTTCTATATCTCTGCTTCTTACAAAATTAAAAATTTCCTTTATCTTTGACTCTGCAAGATTCCTGTCTGTGCATTTAGACTCTATTATAACAAGCCTGCTGAACGGCGGATAGTTTAATGCTTTCCTTGATACAATTTCTGTTTCATAAAATGAATTGAAATCGTGATTTTTTATTTTTTCATAAACATAAAAATCAGGATGATTAGTCTGTATCAGAACTTCTCCTTTTTTCTCACTCCTTCCGCTTCTTCCTGCTACCTGCGTAAGTATCTGAAATGTCTTTTCTGTTGCCCTGAAGTCGGGATTCAGAAGTCCTATATCTGCATTTACCACTCCTGCAAGTGTTACATCCGGAAAATCTAGTCCCTTGGATATTATTTGCGTTCCTGCAAGTATGTCTATTTTCCTGTCGTAAAAATCTTTTAATATTCTGTGATACAGTTTCTTTGATGTAAGCGTATCCGAATCCATTCTTTTTATCACCGCTTTTGGAAATATTTTTATCAGCTCTTCCTCAACCCTCTCTGTTCCTGCACCTTTTGGTATTAGTTTTGGCGAGCCGCATTTTGAACAGATTTTAGTGTACTTTTTCGTATATCCGCAGTAATGGCATTTCATC
Organism: Ignavibacteria bacterium; assembly: GCA_016788375.1. Taxonomy (GTDB): domain Bacteria; phylum Bacteroidota; class Ignavibacteria; order Tepidaquicellales; family Tepidaquicellaceae; genus JAEUSI01. The sequence continues at coordinate 15,501 of JAEUSI010000053.1, forward strand.
AAATCAAATACCTTGTGATATGTCAGTGCAATATTGCATCTGACGCACATTTCCGCATTGCTGCAGTTTACACATTCTAAATATGAATGATATCCTCTTCTGTTCTGCAGTATAATAACGCTTTCTTTTTTCTCGAGTCTCTGACCGATTTCATATATAAGTTCTTTCGATAAAAATTTTATTCTCACTTTATCTATAGTTTCAAAAAAATCCCTCTTCCCCCCTTCTGTTTCAAAATCCGTGCTTTTGTTAAGATCAATTATCTTTATCTCCGGAGGATTTATCATTGATGCCCTGCCTGTAAGCTTCAGCAATTCATATTTTCCTGTTACTGCATTGTAATAAGATTCAACAGACGGTGTGGCTGAACCTAAAATCACAGCGGCATTATTAAGCATTCCCCTGTAAATTGCAGCATCCCGCCCGTTGTACTTAGGCGAATTTTCCTGTTTGTATGAATTATCATGCTCTTCATCTACTATTATTATTCCAAGTCTCTTCAGAGGTGCAAATAATGCCGACCTTGCTCCTATTATTATTCTGATTTTTCCCGTTCTTATGCTGTCATAAGTATCTAATCTCTCTCCGTCAGAAAGTTTACTGTGTATGACTCCTACTTTATCACCAAATCTGCTTTTAAATCTGTAAATTAACTGTGGTGTCAGTGAAATTTCAGGAACTAACACTATCGCTGTCTTTTCTGACTTGAGCACTTTCTTGATTACATTTATATATACTTCCGTTTTCCCGCTTCCCGTTATTCCGTGCATTAAAAACACCCTGAACTGATTCTTCTCTGCCGGACTCTCAATCCTTCTGATTGCGTTTAGCTGATCAGAATTAAGCTGAATTTCCTTTTCCCTTTCCGAAAATATGTCTTCTGTTTCTCTGAATTTCCGGATTTCACTGATTTTAAGATATCCTTTTTTAAATAATGTATTTATTGATGATAATGAACTGCCTGTATCCTTTATAAGCAGATTTAATTCAATCTCTTCCTTTTCCGTTAATTTCTTTAGGATATTCTGCTGTTTAACTGACTTTATTAATTTCTTTAAAATTAATGATGTTAACTCATTTTTGCTAATGTTTAAACTAACTGTCTTGATTAACTTTGGTAATGTCGGTCTGGAGAAGTGATTTTCAGTGTAAAGTATCCCAATCTCTGATAATTTCAGTATGTATTTCTTTAAATCCGCATAATTCAGAGCTTTCTCGATTTGCTTTTCTGAAAGACCGGTATTTGATTTTCTTTCTAGGGTTTTGATTATTTCAAGGTAAATTTCCTCTTTAAAACCGCTTTTATCAAGTATTTCTGGGTAATTATCCTTTAAAAAATAATATACATCTGAGTTTATGTTGATTTTTCTTGGAATTGAGGAAAACAATACCTCCCCGATCGGAGCAATATAATAATCCGAAATCCAACGGCAGAATTCTATAAGCTCATCTGTCAGAATTTTTTCTTCATCTAAGACAGTTTTAATTTCCTTTATTTTTTTAAGATCTGTTGAATCACATAAACTGAGGATGATTCCCGTAGCAGTTTTTCCTCCGAAATTTACAAGCACTCTTTTACCAGGCTCAGCCTGTTCAGAATGATTTTCACCCGCCTTGTATGTGAATGTATTGTGAATCGGTAAATTCAGCGCAATATTAAGAAAGACATCTTTCTTCATGTATCAATTTACAAAATACTATTTTCATAAAATATTGAACAATTCGGCTGATTTTATATAAATTAAAAAAAAATCCGTCTCTGAATTTCTTCAAAGACGGATCCGACTAAAATGATTATGAAAAATATTGTTTCAGTAATTTATTCGGAATTGAATTAAATAAGTTTCATTAGATTACATTTTCTTCTTATACTTAATCGTCATTTTCATTTCGGGCATTTCTTTTCCTGATGCATCCTTCATCAGGAAGGATACATTCTGCGTCATATTATCGCCGTCAACCATTATCTCACGGTGTTCTGTCATCATTTCGCTTAAACCTTTCATTGTTAATTTCCCCTCTTCGAGTTTGCCCGTATAGGTTGTAATGCCGTTTTTCCCGAATACATCAAACACCCAGCCGGTAAAAGAACCGTCTGTACCCGGAACCATTATTCCTTTTCCTTCATAATTAAATCCGTTATCACCTTTTGACATAATATCAATTTCCATAAACTGTCCGTTAAGTATCATTTTCTGTGTTACTTCATCGTTGAATTTCATTCCCATCATTTCATAAGTGTCTGAAACCCATGTTCCCGACATTGCTTCAAGCATCGGGGCTTTTATTGGATCCGGAAGAGTCATTCCCTGCGGAAATGCCGGTGTTGAAATTAAAAAAAGAAATAAGATTGTTACAAGTAATTTGAGATTTTTCATTTTTTTTCCTCCTCATTTTTAAAAGAATTTTTGTTTCCAAAAATAATAAAAATAAAATTTAATTATTTGATAATTTATTCCGGAGTTTGTGGCATATTATCCGTAGTTTTGCTTCTGAACAGCATTGTAACATTTGCGGTGACAAAAGTAATTATCACTCCGAAAAATGTAAACCACGTGAGATTCAGCGATGGTATAATTCCGAATTTGGGAAGTATAAACAGCGCTGTTAATATCAGAATTGCAAATGAATATGAAATTACCGCATCAACGAGCCTTGCTTTTCTGAACACCATTCCGAGAAGAAATACCCCGAGTAATCCTCCGTATATTAGCGACTGAATTCTTAATGCAAAATCAACTGCAGGATTTGTTTCACTCTGAAAAAGCAAACCCGTTCCCATTATTACAATAGCCCAGAACAAAGTAGCCAGCCGGGAATATTTCATTTCATCCATTTCATTCTTTAAGAACCTGTTTCCCTGAAACAAATCAAGTATTGTAGTCGATGCTAGTGAATTGAAAGTAGATGACAATGTTGACATTGATGCTGAGAGTAAACCCGCAACGACAAGCCCTGACAGCCCTGCGGGAAGATAAGAAACGATAAACATCGGGAATATTTCGTCCGGCTTTGTAAGATTGTTTGCATCAAGCATTAATGTTTTATATTCCGCTCCTTTGTATAATGCAAAAAGCATAAGTCCTATCAGGAGAAATACTGCGAATTGTATAAACACAATCACTCCGCTGAATATTACCGCCTTTTGAGATGATTTTTTGTCTTTGCAGGTCAGCAGTCTCTGAACAATCAGCTGATCAGTTCCGTGAGATGCCATTGCAAGAAATGCACCGCCGATTAATCCTCCTGTCAGGCTGTATCCTCCCGTAAACAGTTCTGTCAGTGATGAAGGCATCGTAAAATTAAACGACTGAAATTTGTCTCCGGGAGTAGCATAATTTACAACATCTGACCAGCCGCCGGGAAGAAGAGTGTATATTACATACATTGATGCAGCTGCCCCGATGAAATAAATAAACATTTGTATAACATCCGTCCAGATAACGGCTTTTATTCCTCCTATGTATGAGTATATTACCGTAACAATTCCCACAATAAGTATGCATTCGAAATATCCGAGCCCCGTAATAAACTTTATCGGTATTGCCGTCGTGAAGAGTCGTACTCCGTCAGCAAATATTCTCAGTACAATAAATGTCACGGAAGCGTATTTTCTCATCGGTTTTCCGAATCTGCTTCCCAGAAACTGATAAGCTGTTTCCATATTACCGGAGTAATATTTCGGCAGAAATATAAAAGCTACAATTATCCTTCCGATCACGAATCCGAATGCAAGCTGTAGAAAATTCATATTGGAAATGTATGCAAGTCCGGGTATGCTTATGAATGTAAGCGTGCTTGTTTCCGTTGCAACGACGGAGAAACACGCAGCCCACCAGGGAATGCTCTTTGAGCCGAGGAAATAATCTTTCGTTGAAGTCTGCTTGCCGGAAGTATAAAGTCCGAAAAGAAGCACAGAGATAAGATACACAATTACTATGGAATAATCTAAAACCGTAAAATGCATTATGCCTTGTCTGCTGATTCAGTTAATAAAAATTATTTGCAGGAGTTCGTTCAGTCACTCCAGTGTAAATTTATCCTTTATATAAAATCCTCTTTCGTTCAATCCGACTTTTACGCATTCGTTGTAAGGATCATGTTCAAAGAAAACTGTCCAGTCGTTTTCGGAAATTTCTTTAAGATATTTTTTCTTTTCTTCAAGTGTTGTCAGAGGAAACAAATCATAACCCATTATGAAAGGCGCGGGTATATGACCTGCTGTCGGTATCAGATCTGCAGTGAATAACAGAGTATTGTTTTCACCGTCCGAAACCTTTACCATCTGCATATGACTTGTATGCCCGTTAACAGGCAAAAGAGTAATAAACTTATCGAATTCATGTTCTCCGTCGATAAGATTAAGCATCTTAAACTCTTGAAGAGGTTTATAATTCTCCGGAAAAAAACTCGCCCTGTCTCTCTCGGTCGGATTCAAAGCCCATTCGTACTGTTTTTTCTGAACAAAGTATGCAGCATTTGGAAACGCAGATTTAATCTTTCCTTCTTCGTCATAATATGTGCTTCCGCCTGCATGATCGAAATGAAGGTGTGTAAGAATTACATCCGTTATGTCTTCATTTTTAAGATTTAAAGCTGCAAGACTTTTCTCAAGCGCGTAATGAGAAAAATCAACATCATAGATTCTGTTTATTTTATCCGAAAGTTTATACCCGATTCCGGTATCAACAAGTATTTTCCTTTTTCCGCTGTCAAGAAGCAGTGCTCTTGTACACATGTCAATCCTGTTCTGATCATCCGATGGATTTGTTTTCTGCCAGAGGTTTTTCGGAACTACTCCGAACATTGCGCCGCCGTCAAGTTTGAACAGTCCCGTCTGAACTGAATGTAATTTATAATCTCCTATTTTCATATCCTGAAATATTTTTTTATGCGTGCATTATAAATAATCTCAGTTTAAATTTATATGTAAAAGTTCTAATTGAGTTTGTTTTAATTATCAATATTAATAATTTATATAAAATCAAATTAGAAATGAAAAAGTTAATTTCAGTTTTTATACTTCTTTTGCTCTGTTCCGGGAATATGTATTCTCAGAACGCTTCAACTTATTTTCCCTCTTCTGCAGGTTACAAATGGTATTTCAAAAATACTCCGCTTGATTCCCTTAATAATCCGCAGTCAAATCTCGCGACTTATCAGGTTGATTCTTTTTCGGTTGTTGAAACTTATCAGGGTCTACTGTCAAGTGTTGTCCTGTCAAAGTCAGGACTTGCAAACGTTAATCAGACCGCTCCGTATTCCGATACATCTCATTATAATTTTCAGTCAACTAATGCCTATTACTATCTCAATGTGCTCGGAATTATCGGCTCTATACCGGGACTGGATACTGTTGCTTTCTATGCATTTCTGAGATCATTTGAAACATGGTACAATACTTACAGATTTTCGCAGACTGTAAATACTAACTACACAATTTTTTCAAGAGACACCACAATAACCATTGATACTCTCGTTCTCCC
>JAEUSI010000054.1 GCA_016788375.1 Ignavibacteria bacterium
TTTATCCGGAAAAAAATTGATCTGAACACCTTTTATTGATTTCTTTTCGGCTGAATTAAAAAATTTTAAAGTCCCCAAATAAATTATTTTCATTTGAAATACAACTATTTAGAAATAGAGAAAAAATGGCAGAAATACTGGGAAGACAACAGAATATTCAGGACTCCGGATCCTGAAGATCTGGATAAAAGCAAACCGAAGTATTATGCTCTTGATATGTTTCCCTATCCGAGCGGAGACGGACTGCATGTAGGTCATCCTGAAGGATTTACGGCAACCGATATTCTTGCCAGGTATAAAAGGAATAAAGGATTCAATGTATTGCATACAATGGGCTGGGATGCTTTCGGATTACCTGCCGAACAGTATGCAATTAAAAAAGGAATTCATCCGAAAATCAGAACTGCCGAATGCGTTGATCTTTTCCGGAGACAGCTTAAAGCTCTGGGATTTTCCTTTGACTGGGAAAGGGAAATTAATACCACTGATGAAACTTATTATAAATGGACACAGTGGATTTTTCTGAAGATATTCAATTCTTATTATGATGAAAAAGAAAACAGGGCAAAACCTGTATCAGAGCTGAAAATTCCGGAAGGATTATCTGAAAAGGAAAAGTATGATTATATTAATTCACAGCGGCTTGCTTATCTTGCGGAAGTTCCGGTGAACTGGTGTCCGGAGCTCGGAACTGTACTTTCAAACGAAGAAGTTCCGGAGCAGATTGAAAAAGGTTTTACAGTTGTCCGGAAAAATATGAAGCAATGGAATCTGCGTATCACTAAATACGCCGACAGACTTCTTAAAGACCTTGACGATCTTGACTGGCCAAACAGTGTCAAGGAACTTCAGAGAAACTGGATAGGCAAAAGTGAAGGCGCAAAAATCACTTTTAAAGTTAAAATGTCTGATGAGAATAAAGGAGAGAATTATTCCGTTGAAGTATACACAACAAGACCAGATACGATTTTCGGCGTTACATATCTTATACTAGCGCCTGAACATAAGCTGGTAGAATTTATCACCACTCCTGAAAAAAAAGATTTGGTTAAAGCATATGTTGAAAAAGCAGGTTTTAAGTCAGATATGGAGCGGACTGAATTATCCAAAAATAAAACAGGTGAATTTACGGGAGCATTTGCGGTAAATCCGGTTAACGGAAAGGAGATTCCGGTACTTGTTGCTGATTATGTGCTTGCAAGTTACGGAACGGGAGCAATTATGGGTGTTCCGGGACATGATGAACGGGATAATGAATTTGCATTAAAAGCAGGACTGGAAATTATTCCTGTTGTTATTCCGGAAAAGTACAAAAGCGAAGATGAAATAAAACAGTTTACAGAAAGAACAATTAAAGGTGAAGAGTGTTATTCCGGGGAAGGAATTAGTGTTAATTCCGGTTTTATTAACGGATTAAAAACCGAAGATGCAATAAAAAAAGTAAATGAAAGAATTGAAGAAACAGGAGCAGGGAAAAAGGCGATTAATTATAAACTTCGAGACTGGCTGTTTTCACGTCAGAGATTCTGGGGTGAGCCGTTTCCATTAATACATCTTGAAGACGGAACTTTCAAGGCACTCGATGAAAGCGAGCTTCCGGTAAAACTTCCCGATATCGAATCATATAATTACAGCGGAACAGGAGAGTCACCTTTAGCCGGTATTGATTTTTGGATCAATACCACCGATAAAGAGACAGGTCGGAAAGCAAAGAGAGAAACCAATACAATGCCTCAGTGGGCAGGATCCTGCTGGTATTATCTAAGATACCTCGATCCTGACAATGAAAAAGTATTCTGCGATCCTGCAAGAGAAAAATTCTGGATGCCTGTTGATTTATACATTGGAGGAGCGGAACATTCTGTGCTTCATCTGATATACGCAAGATTCTGGTATAAAATTCTGTTTGACCTTGGATACGTTTCATACAAAGAGCCGTTTCAGAAACTGTTCAATCAGGGAATGATACTCGGAGAGGACGGAGTAAAAATGAGCAAGTCAAGAGGAAATGTCATTAATCCGGATGATGTGATAAGGAATTTCGGCGCAGATTCCATGAGACTGTTTGAAATGTTCATGGGTCCGCTGGAAGCCACAAAGCCATGGAGCACAAAAGGCATAGAAGGACTGAGCAGATTTTTGAACAGGGTATGGAGACTGATTGTTGATGAAAATACTGGAACTGTAAAGTCATCAGTTGTATTTGAAGAGCCTGATCTTAATGCGCTTAAGCTCCTTCATAAAACAATTAAGAAAGTCACCGAAGACATTGAAGACAATGACATGAAATTCAACACTGCTATTTCTTATCTGATGGTAATTGTAAATGAAATGTACAAGATGGAAAAAATTAGCAGGATAATGATTGAGAAATTTTTAGTTCTCCTTTCGCCGTTTGCACCGCATATAGCGGAAGAATTGTGGGAAAAACTCGGACATGATAAAAGCATTCAGTTTGAATCATGGCCGGAGTTTAATACCGAATACACAAAGGAAGACAGCGTTACGGTTGTATTTCAGATTAACGGTAAAGTAAGAGCTAAGAAAGAAGTTGATTACGACACTGCCGAAGATATACTCGAGGATTTAGCGCTTTATAATGAAAATATCCTCAAGCAGATTATGGGAAAACAGATTATAAAAGTAATTACAATTAAAAACAAAATGGTTAACATTGTTGTAAAATAGAAATCAGTTAATATTTTTGGAAATCTTAAAGGTATCCCTTGTCCGGATACCTTTTTTTATGAAACTTGTTTTAAATTTTAATGTAAACTTAGATAAAAATAATTTCACTGGTCATAAAATTAGCTATTGACATAAAAAATTATTTATTGCAATATTGCTTTAACTTAAACAGACAACAATATTGCAGTCAAATGAATTAATAGATAAGCTACAGCAAATTGGGTTTAAGGAACATGAATCAAAAATATTTCTTGTTCTGTTAAAAGGATCTGCACTCAGTGCATCTGAAATTGCACAGAAAGCAAATATAAGAAGAACATCGGTTTATGAAGCGCTGAAGTCATTTGCAGCGCGGGGATTTTGCAATGAGATAGAAACAAATACAATTCTTAAATATGAAATAATCGATCCACGGGTAATTTCGGATAAAATTGAAAGAGAGATAAAGCAGTACAATGAAAACAGAATTAATAATTTAAAGGAAACATTTTCGGAATTCGGGAAATTATACCGGTCAGAGGAAAACACAGGAAATTCGAACGTTAAGATTGAACTGATAAGAGGATTTAACAAACACAGACAGGAAAAATTTATAGAAATTTTTAAATCGGCTCAGCAGGAGATTCTGTTTATGATAAGACTCGAAGGTTATGTATCGGAAGAACTTGATTCAGACGCTAAAAAATTTTTTAAGAAAGGCGGAGTTATAAAGTCCATATACGAGTCAAGCCTAAATTTTAAAATTATCAAAGATGAATCAAGACAGGATGCTACTCTTAATGATCTGCTCAGAATTTGCAGGAGATTTGAAAATGCCGGAGAACAGGTCAGAATATCAGGTACAGAATTGCCGAACATTACAATTTTTGACAGAAAAACCGTTTTTATAAATATTCAGGATAAGACAGTTCCAAGACATAACAATGCAGATATAATTATAAAAAACGAGGATTTTGCAGGGAGGATGATAGACTTGTTTAATTATTACTGGAATAAATCAAGAAGCATCAGTGATATTATGAACGGAAAGGAATTTAATGCAGTTGATAAATCTCAAAAAATAATCAGGAATAAAAACAAAACCCTTTTAAATAAAACAAATTAATCAATAAATCAGGAGGCAATTGAAATGAAAAAAGTAATAATCAAAATTTTCCCTTTTTTATTTCTTGCAATTTTATTTTCCTCATATTCGGAAATAACAAATGCCGGAGTAACCGAGGTAAAACCTGATTACATTTACGGGAAAGTAGTGTATTCAGATAATAACAATCCAGTAAACACAGGATTTGTCAAAATATATCTTACAGATGAATTCAATAATGAAATTAAAATTCTCTGCATAGAAAAGATCGGCGGAAACGGTGTTTTCAGAATTCCGAAAGAATATGTTCTTAATTCGGATCATCCGAAAATTATGGCGTATGCAAATGATTATGATAATGCAAACCCACTGTTCAAAACATTTACGTCAGATATAAGCAGTGTTATGAAAAAATCCGGGGATTATGATATGATTATTTCCGTAGACAGAAATATGAAGTTAAAGTAATTTTTAAAAATAAAATAACATCCTTGATAAGCAGGCGGATTTAATGAGGGTTGGGTCTACTTGTGAATTCCCCTCTCGGGAAAGGAGGGGATTCAGGGATGTTACTTTTAACTTAACAATTAATATTTAAAAATACTATTTAATTTTTCTCCTGATTTAAAACAGAGGCATAGAATTACAAAAAGACATTCATGAAATACTGGATGTCTTTTTTTATGTACAAATAAGAATGTATTATTAATTGTTTATGTTCATTATTTTTGAAAAACAAAATTTACATGTTTCATAATAAGCATTTTGAATTATCTGAAGCGCGCATGCTGCTGAAAGACATAAAGCATAAGTTATCAAGGATAGTTGAATTAAAGAACAAACTTGATGAAGCCGGATTTGACATAAACAAACATCAGTTTTTCGGAGGATTCGGTCCAAACGGTACGGGAAAATTTCCCGGAGATCTGGAAGACCTAGTAACTCTGGTCAGAGAAATCACTTCGGAAGGAATACTTATAAAAGATTTAAATTCTGGACTGATTGATTTTCCGCATATCCGAAGCAATCACGAAGAAGTATACCTGTGTTATTTAAACGGTGAAGATGACATAAATTACTGGCACAGAATTCAGGACGGTTTTGCCGGGAGAAGGACTATGGATGAGTTGTAAATCTTGTATTTAATTATCCCAAATTATTAACTGAACAAATTAAAAATTCATGAATGCATTAAATAAAGTACTGGTTCCGGTTATTCAGGTAATGCCGAAAGGAATAGTCCGTGTGTTTGCAAACAAGTATATAGCAGGTGACAAGCTATCTGATGCTGTAGATACAGTAAAGACGTTAAATGCTAAAAAACTGTCTGCAACAATGGATGTACTGGGAGAGTCTATTAAAGAGAGAACCGAAGCCGTAAAATCGAAAGATGAAAATCTTCAGGTTCTCGAAGCAATAAGCAAAAACAATCTTGACTGTAATCTGTCTGTTAAGCTGACAATGCTCGGGCTCCAGATTGATTATGATCTTTGTTTAAGTCTGCTGAATGAAATCCTGGAAAAAGCTCGTAGTGTAAACAGGTTTGTCAGAATTGACATGGAAGATTCTTCCGTTACGGATGCTACAATCAGGATCTTTGAAAAGGTAAGAAAGGATTTTAACAATGTTGGAATTGTAATACAGGCTTATCTCAGAAGAAGCGAATCTGACATTATGAAATTAACAGAATCAAAGGCAAATTTTAGAATCTGCAAAGGTATATATGTTGAACCCGAAGAAGTTGCTTTTAAAGATGCCGATGAAATCAGGAAGAATTTTCTGAAAATTCTGAGAATTGCATTTGAGAGAAAGGCATATTGCGGAATAGCTACACATGATGATTATCTTATAAGGGAATCGGTTAATATGATAAAGGAAATGGGTTTAAAGAAAGACGAGTATGAATTTCAGATGCTTCTCGGTGTAAGGGAAAATCTGCGGGACGGTGCGGTTGAGAAAGGTCATAAGATGAGAATCTATGTACCGTTCGGCGAAAGATGGTATGAATATTCCATAAGAAGATTTAAGGAAAATCCTAATGTTGCAGGTCAGGTTCTGAAAAGCATTTTTTCATCAGCCAAGTTTGATAAAGATTCGATAGGCAAATCTGTAAACTGAAACATTGAACTATTACTTTTATTTCCGGCTGAACTGAATTTGAAAACACTTGCCTAAACATAATCCGGGAAAATCCCTTTTATTGTTTTCCGGGTGTGAATTATTTTAATTCACTTCAAACCAGATCTTTGTAGTTTCCGGAAATATTTCAAACATCATTTCCTTCATAGCAAGTGCATACTGCTGAATTTCCCACTGAGCAGTCGCTTCTACTCTCAGATCTATAAAATTCATAATCGCCTGAAATGAAGCAGTCCAGTATACTTCCGAATACTGATTGAGCGGAAGCAGCATCCTTGCCTGTTCTTTTGCAACACCTGTATCTAGCATCTTCTGATATGAAACCAGTATAAAATCCATTGCAGAATCAAAAATTTCATTTGCAGCTTTCTGATCTTCAATGCTTCCTTCCGATGCCTGTTTATTGTCTGCGGACTGCTTTCTCCAGTTATCCGGTTTATAGAAATCAGAAACCGGCACATATCTTCCGCTTATTTCATTCCATGCATGATCTTTTGTTGATGAGCTTGAAGTAGTCTCGATGCCTACCACATGTTTATACCACTGCCTCATGACAAATTCCGGGGCTTTAACATGGAACTGTACCATCATGTGTCTGAAAGGAGACCAGTGTTTGTTTTTGGCAAGATATTTTACAAGTTTTCTGTCGTTGTCATCATACTTTTCTTTTCTTTTTCCGAAAGAAACACGCGCGGAATTTACAACAGTTAAATCTGAGCCCAGCTTATCAATTACTTCTATGAATCCTTTATCAAGCACTTCTTTTTTCAATGCATTAACCATTAATGTTATTTTTTGAATGACAATATACTAATTTATTTTCGTATTTAAGATTTACAAAAGAAAATACTTTGTTTGTTTCAAAGTCTTCAGTATGATTTTTAATTTGTTTAAATGTAATTTCTATTTTGAATCATAATTTATAACTTGAATCAAATGAACACGAATGCAGGACAGTTTTTTATCGGCATAGATTCCGGAGGATCTAAGTGCAGAATTGTAATTGCTGCAACAGATATGAAAGTAATTCTGAAAAAAACTTATACCGGTATACACTATTCGGTTACGGGAGCTGAAAAATATTCTTCCTTAGTTTCATTGTATATCAGGGATTCTCTGAAAATCAAAAATCTTAAACTAAAAGACTGTAAAGGAATCTGTTTAGGCATAGCAGGTGCGCGTGAAAAGAGCGACAGAAGAAAGTTAAAAAAAAGTTTTTGCGCAATTTTGAATTTTAAGAATGTTCTTATTACTACCGATGCAATGACAGCGCTATACGGAGCATTTGAAGGTGAAGACGGTATAATAATTATCAGCGGAACGGGTTCGGTTCTTTACGGTCTGTCAGAAAACAAAATCAAGAGAGTCGGCGGATGGGGAAGAATTATCGGTGACGAGGGAAGCGGTTACTGGATCGGAAAACGGGCTTTGAATCTGATTACAAAAGAATTTGACGGATCTTTCAGTCAAAGCTTATTATCCGAACACATCAGTAATGAATTCGGAATCACAGCCGGTAATGTGAACGAAAGGATTTTTCACGGGAAATTCAACATTCAGGATATTGCACCTGCAGTGATAGAATGCGCAGAAAAGAATTGTCCCCTGAGCCTGAAAATAATCAGCGAAGCAGCCGGGGACCTTGTGTCACATGTTAAAACTTTTTTAAGAACAACAAACAGGAAAAATCCTGTTAACATAGTATTTACGGGAAGTGTTATAGAAAATAAAAATCTGCTTTCCGTTATGTTAAAAAGAAAACTGGAAAAAATTAAGATTGTCAGTGTTACTGAAAAAAAGCATTCGCCGGAATTCGGAGCGCTTTTGCTTGCAAAATATAAACCTGATATTCTGTCAAAATTATAATTTAAAGTTTGAAAAAAACAGATCTTGTATTAATTCTTGATTTCGGATCACAGTATACACAACTGATTGCACGCAGGTCAAGGGAGTTTAAAGTTTACTCTGAAATTCATCCTTACAGTACTAATCTGAAAAAGTTAGTAAAAGAAAAATCTTCGCTGTATTCAGTAAAAGGCGTAATACTTTCCGGTGGACCGTCAAGTGTTTTGGCAAAGGACTCGCCTAAAATTTCAAAAACAGATTTTGAATATCTTGTAAAATACAAAATTCCCGTTCTCGGAATATGTTACGGATTTCAGCTGCTTTGTCATATGTTAAAAGGAAAGCTTCACGTTTCCGGGCAGCGTCATTACGGACATACAAAAATTTATATTTTCGGGGATTCACTTATTTTTAAAGGCATAAAAAATCAGTTAAATGTTTGGATGAGTCACGGAGATTCTGCAGATCAGCTTCCCGATAAATTACGTCCTACTTCAAAAAGCATAGACAGTGTAATCTGCAGTTTTGAAAACGAGAAAATGAAAATTTACGGACTGCAGTTTCATCCGGAAGTTCATCACACCGAGTCCGGAAAAATTATACTTTACAATTTTCTGTTCAGTGTATGCAATGTAAAGAATTTATTTGAGCCGGAATCATTTATCGGAACAAAAACCGAAGAGATTAAGAAAATTGCAGGTAAGAACAAAGTAATTTGCGCTTTAAGCGGAGGCGTGGATTCTTCCGTTGCAGCCGTGCTTGTCAGCAGAGCGATCGGAGAAAATCTTATCTGCATTCATATTGACAACGGCTTAATGAGGAAGGATGAAAGCAGAAAAGTCACAGAACTGTTTAAAAGGCATTATAAACTGAATTTAGTTTTTGTAAATGCATCCGAACTTTTCCTTAATAATCTTAAAGGCGTAGTTGATCCGGAGGAAAAAAGGAAAATCATCGGAAAAACTTTTATAGAAGTTTTTGAGAAAGAAGCGAAGAAAATCAAAAACGCAAAATTCCTTGTACAGGGAACTCTCTATCCTGACGTAATCGAATCTGTTTCTTTCAAAGGTCCTTCTTCAACAATTAAGACTCATCACAATGTCGGAGGCCTGCCGTTAAAAATGAAACTGAAACTGATAGAACCGTTCAGGGAATTATTCAAAGATGAAGTAAGGGAAATAGGACTTAAATTAAATCTGCCTGGAAATTTTGTTTTCAGGCATCCGTTCCCGGGACCCGGTCTTGCAATCAGAATTCTGAGCGATGTCACAAAAGAAAAATTAAATCTGCTTAAAGAAGCGGATGATATATATATGACTGAGTTAAAGAAGTTCAATCTTTATGATAAAATATGGCAGGCATTTGCAGTGCTTCTGCCTGTTCAGACGGTCGGAGTTATGGGAGACGAGAGAAGTTATGAAAATGTAATTGCACTCAGAGCTGTTACATCGACAGACGGAATGACTGCGGATTTTTACGGCTTTGACAAGGAGTTTCTTACTCACATATCGACAAAAATCATAAACTCGGTAAAAGGGGTTAACCGTGTCGTTTATGACATTAGTTCTAAACCCCCTGCAACCATAGAATGGGAATAATGAATTTAAACGGAATATGAAGAAATTTACATTAACAATACTTTTACTTATAATAATACCATGCATAGTCAGATCTCAGATTAAAATCGGACTTGCTCTGCCTCTGATGACAGGTTCATCCGATGAAGCCGAAAAAATGACCGGAACTCAAATGCTTAACGGAATCAAAGATGCGCTTGAAGACTACAATAAATCAGGTTCAGGAGTTAAGATTTCAACAGTTACGGAAGACACAAAGAAGAATCAGTCTGCAACTCTTGATATACTGAATAAATTCGGTTCAGACAGCAGTGTTATTGCAGTTCTTGGTCCCGTATACAGCAGTGAGCTTGTCAATAACACAGGCGCTGCATTGTTCCACAAAATTCCCGTGATAACACCGACAGCCACTTTGAACAATCTCGCAAAAAACAATCCGTATGTTTTTCAGCTTAATCCGACTTATGACGTCAGGGGAAGGCTGATTGCAATATATGCAATGAATGAACTTGGAATGAAAAATTTTGTCATACTTTCCGAAAATGCTTACGGTAAGAATTTTGCAGACAGTTTTTCGGATGAAGTTTTGAAAAATAAGGGTACGGTAGAGCTTACCGAATATTATTCAAAAGATTCTGTTTCCGTTTCCGGTCAGATTGAAAACATAAAGAAATTTATATTTGAAAAGGATAAATTCATAGATTTCGGAAAGCTTACTGCAAATCAGAATGATAAACTGAAATCCCTGAAATATGACTATTCTGATTTCAGCAGATTAAAGGCTGAAGGTGCTGTAATCAGCATTTACAGATTATTCGGAAAAAATGCAGTCAGGATTATGGATTCGCTTAAGATTTTCCCGTCGGTCATTACGGAGATGAAGAGTGTAATTCCGGGATACGTAAACGCAGTATACATACCGGTTTCAGGAAACGAAGATATAAAAGCAATTCTTCCTCTTTACCTTGCTTCAGGAATAAATCTGCCGATTCTCGGGAACAGCGACTGGAACAACAGCGAAGCATTGACTGAATACGGGACAGGCAATACCGAACTGTATTATGACTCGGATTTTTATCTTAAGGATGATGCAGACATTAATAACAGAGGATTATCAGAACAGGAGATAAAAAATTACTATTTCGGTTATGATGCAATGAAACTTATCCTTGATAAAATTTCGGAAGGAAATAAATCCAGACAATCGTTGAACAATGCGCTGGAAGCATTAAAAAATTATATCTCACTTCATAACAGAATTACACTGTCGGAAAGAACCAATCACAGTATGTCCGTCATGAATTTCAAAAACGGAATTTTGAAAAAGGTTTCTGATTACGAATACTGATTATGAGCAGCATGCCAGAATACTACATTTTTCCATACTATAGTTTTGATTTTAGAGAGTAATTTAATTATTTTGTATACACACAAACAATTTCTTAAATAAATACAACCAATATGGACGTTACAGAGAATAATGTTATCAGTAATATTCCTGAAATCAGCAACGGTTTTGAAAATTACGAATCCATTAAAAAACATGATATTGAATTATCAAACATTAAAGGTGAGATAATAAAGAAAAACATTGATAAGATTAATGCGGAAAGTTTCAGAACAATAATAAAAGCCGGTCTTCCTTCGCTGCTGCTTGTACTGCTGTCGTTTTTTATAGGAGTTGCAGATGTTCCGTTTATCGGGAACATTTTCAATTCAATAGCATCATACATCAGTCCCGGACAAATTCTTTCAAATACGGATATACAGCCTGTTACATTATGGTGGTTTCCATTTATTGTTTATCTGATTTTTATAGTCTGTGCTGTCAGGGCAAATGCGTCAATAATCCGGGAAATCAACATTAACGGAGCTTCCGAAGCTTCAATTACCAGAATAATAGACAGATACAGCGGGATAGTTGACGGAATAGGAACGGCGCTGCCGTTGCTCGGTGCAGCAATACTGCTGATTTCGATCGAAAAAGGACCTGCCATATTTCTGGGATTTGCAGTACCTTTTGAAATTAAATCCATTATAATACTTGCAATTGCAAAACTTTTTGATTCTGTGTTTGATGCACTCGCACTGAGATATCAGGAAGTTCAGGAAGAAATTAAAAACGCCGAAAGAGTTTATTATTATCAGAAACAGGCGACACTTCAGAAAACCATAATAGACAGGATTATTCCGAAGACTTCTTATCCGTCGGGTCCGGTTGAAATAAAATCATCGGTAACCGAAGAGCATTTAAGAAAAATCTATGAAACCATGAAATCAACCGAAGAAATGTCGAAAAGCATAAAAAGCATGATTTCAGAAATCAATAATCTCCGTATGCCTGATGAGAGGATATTAAAGGAGCTTGAAAAAACAGCAGCAGTAATCAGTGAAACAGTTTCAAGTTTAAAAGACAGCAACGTATTGAAGAGTCTCGATAATCTTGTTTATATATCAGGAAAAAGATAAGTACGTTAAATAAATTTCCTAAATCAAAATTATGATTAAAAGAAAAAACCGGGATGTAAAGTTTATAATATATCAGTCATTATATATTTTTGTGATTTCAGTTCTTGCACTTAAAGGAGCGAATTTAGATCTTACGGAAGTTGTCTCGAAAGAAAAAGTCGTTGAAAAGTCATACACAGATTCACTGAGAATCCTGATAGATTCATTGATAGCAAGAGGAATAGTTCCAGAAATAAAATTCGATACATCGCAGAAGTTTACAAATCCCGAAGAACTCAGAAAAAAACTGGCTGAAGCGCAGCAGCAGCTGATAGTGCTGAAGTCAAACAATCCTTCTCTGACTGTTGCTCAGACAAGCCCGAACATTCAGATTAATCAGCAGACTGAAAAAGAAAAGACGCCGGAAGAAAAGAAAGAAGAAAAAATCGAAGATGACAAGAAACAGGATCTTGAATTCAGGATTTCACAGTCATTTACGCAATACACTTCAAACTCGGTTTCAAATCCGGGAAACACAGCAATTGAAATATACGGAAGCGACGGTTCGCTGATAGCATCAGTACCTCCAGGCGGTTCCAGAAGTTTTGAACTCGGAGGACAGTCATCTCTTACTTTTAAAAGAGGCAGTGTTTCAAAAACAGTTTCGACAAAGGAAAACTCCAAACCTAAAATAACCATGCAAAGACTTGTACCTGCAGGCGAAGAGGTGTCGATAAGAAGCCTGCAGTCAACTGTAGGATACAGAGTAACATTAACAGACGATTTTCCCGGACAGCTTGACGTAAAATTTTCCGGTCCGGTAACTGTCAAGCAGGCAGGTCCGCTGGTGTATGACGTGACATTGAATTTTCTGACCTCAAAATCTGCATTTGACAATTATACTGAAAACCGTGAAGCGCCGTTTTCAGTCAGTTTTCAGATAAATGTAAAGGACAAGATTGCGACGCAGCATAATGTATCACAGTCGGGAGTTTTTCAGTTCGGCGAATGGTAAAAATTTAAAATCAATTTAAAATATATGATCAGAAATTATAAAATTTCTCCGGCTTTATTTATCCTTTTATTCTTTACTTTTTTATCTGTACATAGTTCTTCATTGTTTGCACAGGCTGAAAGGGAAGATGATCCGAGAACATGGAAGTATTTTAAAATATTTGCAAGAGCGCAGGATGACAGTGTGTTTATCAAGCTTCAGGATCAGCTGAATATAGACCCTAAACTTGAATCTTATGTTCTTATTGTTAACATTTTAGATCCGTCTGCTATAAACCAGTATGTAGTAATCGGCGACGAAACATCGCCCGATGCAAGCAGATTTCTCTGGTCTGATCTTACACAGGAAGTTCAGAAAGCACTGCTTAACTGGGCAGGTTCAAATAAAGAAAATCTCAATAAGAAAAGAATAACATATACTTCAGTTTTCTTCGATGTATTTAAAAAAATTAAAGTTAAAGATGTTATACAGCCGCCTGCAAGAGAAAGGGATATATTAAGTACAACAGCTTATATCAGTCCGTATTTTCAGATATTTGGCGGCGATCCTCTCGGAATACCGTTAAAGAAATCCATCGGATTTACTTTTCAGCTGGGAACAACATATTCCGGTCCGCTTGAAACAGATATAGTTGGAGCAGGTTTTAATATTCTAGGATTTTCCGTAGGCGTTACGACAAAAATAAATGAACTTGGTCTCGGAAGCGTAAATGAAAATGACTCGGGTTACACAACTCCCGCTCAGAATCTGGCTGATTTCAACAACCTGTTTGCACCGGATCTCGGTTTAAGATTTAATTATGTACTTCCTTTCGGAAACTTTTTCGATATCGGATTTTATACAACTCTTGATACCGGAAACGGAGTATTTCCCTCAAAAGTACTGAACAATGCTACCGGGCAACTTATGCCGAATAATATTATAAAAGGATATTATACAAACTTTGAATTAAGATATCCTTTCAGGGCTTTTGGATCTACGAGAGCAAAACTGTATTTTTCACAGTTATTCGGTGAAAAACACGTCGGATTTGTCGGAAGGGAAATGAGACTTGCCGGCTCTATATTCGACCTGAGAATAGATGCCACATTTGCCGGAAAAAGAAATTTTCAGTTTCTTATAGAACCAATAATCTCAAATATCGGCGAAGGCTTTGCTCTGACTTCGTTTGCAATCGGACCTTCTTTCAGGTTTTCAAAAACTGTTAATAATAATTTCGGTCTTATTACGATTATGCTTAACATGAGATTGAAAATCGGCGATTTCTATGAAGAACGCCAGGGTAAATATTAAGAACTGTATATTTTTCTGTACACATTTCTCAGAACTTAAAAAACAGACACTATTTTAATTAAATAGTGTCTATTTTTTTGGAATATGACTTGACAAACATTTTTTTTAAACTTATTTTTGAACTCTAAATTAACCCTATTTAAAAATGCCAAATAAAAATCAGGAGGTTTTAAAAATGGCAAAACTGAAAAACTTGTTTTTCATCTTACTGACCGTGGTAACACTGGCCGGATCTTCATTCTTAGTCGGTTGCGGCGGTGGAGTAGATGAGGAGCAGATGCAACAGCTTAATGATTTGAAAGCAGAAGTAGATGCTCTTCAATCACAAGTCAATGCTAAAAATGACGAAAAGTCAGATTTGCAAAGACAAATTGCTGAACAAGAAGCAAAAGCAAAAGAATGGCAGGACATGGCTAAACAAACAGCTGCAAATTGCAACAAATAAACTGTCAGTTTATTCAAAAGTTTTAAAAAAAATTATTTTAAAAAATTTAAAAAAAGTTTAAAAAAAGGAGACTTTAAAAATGAAATTTCATAAATTGTTAGTATTTATGATGGTTTTCTCCTTGGCAGTGTTTGCAAAAGCTAGTTTTGCACAGGATGATGATGATGACGATGATGACATGGAAGGTACAACAGAAGAAATGGATGAGGACACATGGCAGGCACAAATGGATGAATACACAGCCAAGAAGACAGATCTAACAGCACAACTCGCCGCTCTGGAAACAGAAATCGGTACTTTAAAGAATGATTTGGGTATCAAAACTGATATCGCAAACAACGCAATGGGCACGATGTGGTCAGGTGTTGGTTCAAAAGCTCAGTATGATTCTTACAAGACAAAATTTGCTGATGCAGAGAAAAAAATTGCAGCATGCAAAGGACCGGATGATGCAGAAGCATTCGAAAAAGATGTATGGCCTGAAATAACAAACGCAGGTCAGGACGGAAGAATGAAATGTCTTCCTGAATTCTGGGACAGATACAACAAAATGAAGAAACAAATCGCAGATTGTAAAGCTTTAGCTCCAAAAACAGAAGGTTATACCGTTGTTAAAGGTGACTGCTTATACAAAATTGCAGGCATGAAAAACGTTTACGGTAATTCAAAATTATGGCCTGCTATCTGGGAAGCCAACAAAAACGGTGTTGTAAGTGCTCCGCCGAAAGTTGCAAAAACTATCCCGAATCCGAATCTTATCTATCCGGGACAAGTTCTGAAAATTCCTGCTTTAACAGAAGCTCAAAAGACCGAGATGATGAATAAAGCTACGAATTACAGAAAGAAAAGAGTAATGAAGACTGAGAAATCAACCGACAGTACTCCTAAGAAAACAGAAATGAAAAAAGATACCACCAAAAAGAAATAAGCTTTTTCGGTTTGGTAATCAATAATATTTAAATAAACCCTTATACTTGAATAAAGTATAAGGGTTTTTTATTTTAATTAAAACTTAATCAATTTGAATATTACTGAAAAAAAAATCGTGCTTGAAGGAATTGATCTGATTAATTTTTCCGGTATAAACGAAGAAAATCTGAACCATATAAAAGACAGTTTCGAATCAACAATTGTTTTAAGAGGTGATACAATTTTTCTCAAAGGAGAAGAATCCGAAATTAAAAATATCGAAAAAGTAATTAATGAACTTGTATTTCTTCAGAAAAGGCACGGCAACATCAGTTCCAAAGACGTCAGTCTTGTACTTGAACTTATTAATTCCGAAGCAGATCAGTCAGATAAAATCAAAGAAAAATTCGGTTATTCACATAATGAGATTAAAGATATTATTCTGTTCAAAAAAAATGATTTTATCAAACCCCGGACAGGCAATCAGCTTGAATACTTAAAGAAAGTAAAGGAAAATGATATTGTTTTTGCAATAGGACCTGCAGGAACAGGGAAAACATATCTCGCAGTGGCTTTTGCTGTTGCAGCACTCAAGAATAAGGAAGTCAGCAGAATTGTTCTTACAAGACCTGCTGTAGAAGCAGGCGAAAGTCTCGGATTTTTGCCGGGCAATCTGTCGGAAAAAATCGATCCTTATCTCAGACCTTTGTATGATGCACTTGAAGAGATGATACCTTTTGAAAAACTCGGATCTTATATCGAGAAAAGAATAATTGAAGTAATACCTCTTGCTTACATGAGAGGCCGAACCATAAACAATGCTTTTGTAATACTTGATGAAGCACAGAATTCTACTGCTCTTCAGATGAAAATGTTTCTTACCAGGCTCGGACCGAGTTCAAAAGCAATAATAACGGGTGATATCACGCAGATAGACCTTCCGAAGAGAGAGTTATCCGGGCTTGTACAGATTCAGGAAATCTTAAAGAATGTGGAAGATATTTCATTCCTTTATTTTGAGAAATCCGATATTGTCCGGCATAAGCTGGTAAAGGATATTATTCATGCATACGAAAAATATCAGGGACAGTAGGTTTTCAGACTTTGTTTTTTAATCTGACTGAAAATGCGCCGTCGGTTTTATGAATATGTGGAAACAATTCGATACATCCTTCTGAATTTACAACTTTATCCGGAACAAACTTTCGCGCATCTTCAATTTCGAATTGCGGATTGGATGAAAGAAAATTATTCACAACATCCATATTTTCTTCAGTTTCCGTTGTACAGGTGCTGTACACAATCACACCTCCGGGTTTGAGATATTTAACCGAATTCCCGAGAATTTCTATCTGGAGCTTCTGAAGATCTTCGATATCCTTTAGCTCTCTCTTCCATTTTATATCCGGCTTCTTTGATAATACACCCAGACCCGAACACGGAGCATCAACAAGGATTTTATCGGCTTTTCCTGTCAGGGATTCCTTCAGTTCATTTGATTTCGGTTCACTTATATCATCGTGAATTGTCTTTACATTTTTAACACCGAGCCGTTTCAGATTTCCGTTCATTACTTCTACTCTCGACAAATATTTATCGACAGCATAAATTTCTCCTTCATTATTCATAAGTTCCGACAAATACGAAGTCTTTCCTCCGGGTGCTGCACATACATCCAGTACAACGTCGCCTTTTTCAGGAGAAACGAGTTTCGCAGCAAGTCCTGCGCTTTCATCCTGAACTGAAAAAAAGCCGTTCTTAAAATATTCATCAGTATATATCTTAGACATGGTTTTTGTCATAAAAAAACTTTCGAGAAATGTTCCTTTTCTGAAAAAAAGATTTTTACCTGTCAGATAATTTTCGAAATCTGAAACTGATATTTTAAGAGTATTAACCCGCAGAGCCATAACGGGTCTTCTGTTGTTTTCTTCGCAGAGTTTAACGGCTTCATCAAACCCGAATCGTTTTATCCATCTGTTAACCATCCAGTTCGGATGAGACTGAATTATACCGAGATAATTAACCTCGTCTATTTCTCTTGTAGGCCATACGAGATTTTCAAGAGTTCTTATAATTGTCCTGAGAAGTCCGTTTACAACGCCTGCATGTTTATCACCGTGAATTCTTTTTATAAATTCCACTGCTTCATTTACCGCGGCTGAATAAGGGATTTTATTCAGGAACAAAATCTGATACAAAGCAACTCGCATTGCATTTCTTACTTCCGGAAGACACTTTTCGTAATTTCCCCTGTAAAACCCGTTTAGAAACCAGTCAAGCCTGCGCATCCATCTGATTACTCCGTGTGAAATCTCATTGAGAAGAGCTTTGTCGAAATCATTTAGTGTGTCGTTTTTTAACTCTGCATCGATCAGTTTTTCAAGATAGGAATCCGTTCGTTCGCAACGGCACAGGATTTTTACGGAACATGACCTCGCATCAGCGAATAGATTTTTTGAATATTCTGTTTCTTTCTGAGAAGAGCCGTTTTTCTGAATACTTCCGGAGAGCAGTTCAGGTTTTTGATTTTCCATTTTAAGGTGCTTATGATTCTGAATTTTGTCTAAAATATAAAAATATGTTCAGAGAAAAAATGTACTCCGGATTCACAGTGTTACTCTACAATTTCAATTTCACATTCATCTATTGAATTAAGAAAATATTTCCCGTATTGCTTTGAAATAATTCTGCTGTCAAGTATGGCAATTATGCCTTTGTCAGTCTTATGTCTTATTAGTCTTCCGATTCCCTGCCTGAATTTCAGTATCGCTTCTGGAAGTGAATACTCAAAGAAACTGTTCCCGCCTTTCTTTTCTATGAATTCCATTTTTGCCTGAACAACCGGATGTGACGGAACCTGAAAAGGCAGCCGGGTTATAATCAGATTACTCAGAGTCTCTCCCGGCACATCAACCCCCATCCAGAAACTGTCGAGTCCGAATAAAACGGAATTTACATTTTCTTTAAAAAGCCTGAGCATATTACTTCTGGAAACTCCTGTTCCCTGCTGGAAAAGTGTAATTTCTTCCTCAGCAAGTATATCCTTAAGTTCGCTGCCGATATTTTTCAGCAATAATGAATTGGTAAAAAGCACAAGGGCTTTTCCTCCGGTGTATCTGACAAAATAAAGAATCCACTCTTTCAGTTTTTCGGAATAGATTTCGTTATTCTCCATGATTGGAAGCGGGATATTTTTGGGGATAAAGATTTTTACCTGTTTATAAAATTCAAACGGAGAGCTTAACTTAAGTTCATTAGTATTTTCACCTCCGAGTCGTTTTTTGAAATATTCAAAACTGTTGTTAATTGTCAGAGTCGCGCTTGTTAATACAGTTGAATTTCCGGGTCTGAAAATGTTATCTCTGAAATATTCAGAGATGTCAACAGGTGATGAGCAGATGCTGACATTTGATTCCGGTTTCTGTGAAGAAAGCTCTACCCAGTATACAAATTCATTGCCGGAATTACCGTTGTCATTTTTTTTCTGTTTAAGAAAATCTTCGATGATAAAATTAAATTCGGTGAATTTTGCAATAAACTCGTTCAGTTCGTTTTCCTGCATTTCGTCTTCACAGTTTTTTCTGAGGGCTCTAAGATTGGAAAGAAGATTGTCAAGTTCAGGTTTCATAATGTTTTCCTCTACATCCTTTTCATATACTCTGGCAGTAAGACTTTTATTATCCCGGTTTTCACTTATAAACAGATTTCTTCTCAGTTTTGAAAAGAATTCCCGGTTAAGATCCGCCAGATTCTGCACCATTGCCTGAATATGCAGTGAAGGGAATGTAAGCAGAAAACCTCTTTTCTTCTGATGGTTATAAAGTTTATTCAGATGATACTTTATCATTTCTCTCGAAACACCCGGAGCAATATGATCAGTTGCAACCTGCTCGACTGTATGAGCTTCATCAAAAATCACAAAATCATTTTTGTAAAGGTAACCTGCCCTGTCATCAGAAACTCCGTCAAACAAAGTAAAAAACAAATGATGATTTACGATTATTACATCAGAATCGGCAAGTTCCCTTTTTGCTTTCTGATAAAAACATTTTGTGTCTTCGCCGCCGCAGGTTTTATTTGTGCAGATTCCTCTTTCAGAGCAGACATTATCCCAGACAATATCGTCCACGTGAAAATCAATGTCAGACCGGGTTCCGTCTGTTGTCTCTTTAGACCATCTGTAAATATTCTGCAGATTAATCTGTTCTTCGGTTTCAAAAAGAGTGTTTGATAATTCCATCGCTTTGGCAAGCCTTTTAGGACAAAGATAATTATTTCTTCCTTTTAGCAGTTTTGCTTTGAATTCAACCGGAAGTATTTTTTTTAGCAGCGGAATGTCATTGTTAATCAGCTGTTCCTGCAGATTAATCGTATAAGTTGAAACAATTACTTTCCTTTCGTTTTTCTTCGCAAAATAAATCGAAGGTACCAGATATGCAAAGCTCTTACCTACTCCGGTCGGCGCTTCAATAAATATATGTGAACATTCATTCAGGTTTTTCAGTATTGCTTCCGACATTTCTTCCTGTGACTTTCTGTATTCGAAATTTTCGCTGTTTTCCGATAATATTCCGTCTTCGGAAAAAAATCTTTTTATTTCAGGAAGTATTTCTTCAGTATGATTCAATTTATAATCTGAATTGTTTATCTCATTTATGTTAAAAATATTGGTGAAAAGAATCTTCAATCCTTAAATAATTTATTGATAGAATTTATCATTTAAAATGCGAAAACTTTCACATCAGGAAATTGAAAAAAACAGAAAAAGCATTGATAATATTAATGATTTTAAGAGAAATCCCATTTATGCAATGTGTGACAATATCAGAAGTATTTTCAATGTAGGTGCAATATTCCGGACATCAGATGCGGCTTTTATTGAAAAACTTTATCTGACAGGATACACGCCTTTTCCGCCGAGAAAAGAAATAGAAAAAGTAGCTCTCGGCGCTACTTTAAGTGTTCCATGGGAATATCACAAAAATCCGGTTGAAACAGCAGAGAAAATAAAATCTAAAGGCATTAAGATTGCCGTACTTGAAATAACGGACAATAAGAATCTGTTCTGGAATATTAAAGCAGAAGATTTCCCGTTA
>JAEUSI010000055.1 GCA_016788375.1 Ignavibacteria bacterium
AAGGTACTTTTTAAATAAATAAAACAAATTAATTATATGATGCCAAGCAAAAAATCAAGGCACCGTTTATGGCGACGGGATTGCCGGAAATACAGAATAATTCCGTGCAATTCCTGATTATATTATAAAACAATTTTAAAACCTTTAAAAAAATAAAATGAAAAACTCAATTAAGAAAATTTACACTCTCATGTTTGTAGCATTATATTGTTTTGCCGTAAACAACAAAACGTATTCTATAGCTGGTCCGGTCGATATATATAATAATACTGTGTTTCAATCTACACATCTATCGCTTGATGCTGCTCTGCTACTTGTTGGAACAGACCCTTTTGGTCCAATTGACTACACAGGTGTTGTTGAGGTTAAGATCTTTCCTTCACTTATTTCGATTGGTAATCCTGCAATAATAAATAATCAAAACTTTCAATCTTGTCATATTTATCCGGTAGGCACAGTTTTACTTACTACAGCATTAACAGGTAATGTTATTTTACTTGATAACGCCGACAGGGTCACTATTGATGGGAGATTGAATGGTACTGGATCGGATGATAACAATAATTATCTCACCATTACAGCCTCCAGTACCAATAGCAGTCTAAGAGTAATCCAGCTGCAAAATGGAGCTAAAAACAATACTATAAGAAATGTCAATATCACAATTCCTACGCGGACTACAAATTCTTTACCTGGTAGATGTATCAATATAGGACAGACATCTCTAGGTGCTGCAGCTCAGGGTGGACAGGATAGCAATACAGTTGCATATTGTATCCTCAGCGGCGGTGACAGAACATTGCAGGTCTTTGGATCCTCAAATGGCGTACTACCAAATCCAGTCGTTGGAATTGTCGCAAACACAAATACAACATTTTACAAAAACAAAATTAGAAATTTTTCTTCATTAGGGATATTTATTGGCTCAGATGTAATAGACGTAGTGTGTGACAATAATGAAATATACGACACTGAACCTGTTCATAAAGGAGGTGTAACAGGAATTTCTACTGCTATCGTTATTCAGGGAACAGGTAATATTTACATACGGAATAATCGAATCTATGGGTCAAGAGATGGATACGGAACCCCAGGGCAGCTATCCATTCGGGGAATTACATGTATTCCCGTTTTATCAGCTAATCCCATACCCCATCCTGTTACATCTGTAACTGTACAGAATAATTTTGTAAGATTAGATATTGATAATACAAGGGCAAATTCTATTTATGGTATTATAATAACAGATGCAGGTACCCCTGGTCCTCTAAGTCCGGGAGGATTAGATTATAATGCAAAAATATACAACAATACTTCGATCATTGGCGGAGGAGGAGCAGCAGCATATGGTGGATTTACCTATTGTACAGTATTCGACGTAGCTAATGTAGCATCAATAAATTTTCCTTCCACAGCTACTTATTACAATAATGTTTCCCGGAATTCAAGAGTATCAGATGTGGGGTCACAACATACAGGTATGAACTTTGAAGCAAATCCCGGGGTAACTACTATGTCTGATTATAATACAGCTTTTGCAGAAGGACCTGCTACAAACATTTATTTTGATGAATCCCGTGGCGGGTTCGGGTACAACTCGACATTTAGTTGGAGAAAAGCTAACTGTCCGGATTATGAACAGCACTCAGCTAATCACTGTGTAAATTATGAACCTGATTTTCATATAATTGCTACTACTATAAATTATGGCGATCTTCAGGGAAAAATCCCGGTGGTTGTAACTACTGATCTATTTGAAGCCGTAAGAGACGCCACATATCCCTACAGAGGTGCTGTTGAGGGACCCCCTCTCAAGGTTCTTACAGTAACAGCAGGGCTTGGATGCAGATTCGGACCGGAAGACTCTGATATGATAGTTGCTCTTTATGACGGTTGTGACTATGTTGATTATGCCACGAGTTATATCACGGATACTGACCCTTCACCTAAATTTATTTTCTCGTCAGCAGTTACAAACACTACACCTTATTCATTGCGATGCGTGACGGCTACACATTTAGAGTCATGGAGCAAAAATACAGCAACATTCACTTTAGGATTAGCTTCATATATTTTTAATTCTAATACCGCAATTTTCGGAGATAACGGATCGCCTTCAGGTGAATTCTTTTCCGGTGACATTAATCAGGACGGAATCGTTGATGGAAGTGATATGTCATATACAGAAAATGATGCTACATTCGGGCTTAAGGGATGTAGATTGTCAACTGATGTAAATTATGACGGAATTGTTGATGCTGGAGATCAGTCATGTATAGATAACAGCCTCGGAAACCTATCATTTCCAAAATGTACCGTCGGTCCGTGGGTAGATAACATTAGGGAAAATAACAGTACCGAAAAAGTCAGACTATCATCTGATTCAAAAATAAATGAAGCTGGTGCTTTAGGTTTCTAAAATAATTTACGTCATGAGTCAGTAAAGAAAAGTAATCAAAGCATTCATAATATAAATTATTGTTCTCAGGTCAGAGACTTTACTTTCTCTGACCTGATTTATTTCATTCCAGTACTTTCTTGCTTTTTTCCATTTTATACCATTCATTTCATTTGTAAATTCTTTTTATAGACAAAATACATTGGAAGTCTGGAAAAAGAATTTATACAGTATATGGACTGCGCAGCTTGTTGCAATGATCGGAATGAGTATGGTGGTGCCGTTTCTTCCGTTTTATATAAGAGAACTCGGCGTTACAAATCAGGATGAACTAGAACACTGGAGCGGTATTGTTTTCAGCGGTCCGTTTATTCTTTCCTTCTTACTCACGCCTGTCTGGGGTGTGCTCGGCGACAGGTTCGGAAAAAAACCAATGGTGCTGAGGGCTATATTCGGCTTGTCAGTCTCTCAGCTTTTAATAGGATTTTCCGGAAGTGTCGAACAGCTTTTTATCTTCCGTATGGTTCAGGGAGCTATCAGCGGTTTTATCGCTTCATCGCTTGCGCTTGTTTCCGCAACTACCCCTAAGGAAAAATCCGGATATGCAATCGGAATTCTTCAGACTTCTATTTCTACTGGAACTGTCATCGGTCCTTTCATCGGAGGTTTTATTGCTGATATGACATCTTACAGAACAGTCTTTTTCATTACTTCCGTAATATGCTTTATCAGCGGAATTTTTGTTCTTGTGTTTGTAAAAGAACCTCCCATGATTATAAACAAAAAACTGTATTCGGTCTTTGATAATTACAGATTTGTTTTCGGCAGATCAAAGCTTCTTACTGCTATGATTTCAATTCTGCTGATTCAGATTTCGATTACAATTGCTCAACCCGTTTTCGCTTTGTTTGTTGAATCAATGACAAAGGGTACTGAATATATTTCCACTCTTACGGGAGCAATATTTGGAACTCTCGGAATTTTCAGCGTTATCTCTTCTCCCTGGTGGGGAAGAAGAAATGACAGAAAGAGCTTTAAAAAAAATATTATTATTGCCACAACCGGCGCGGGATTAGCTTATATGATTCATACAATTATTACAAATCCGTTTATGCTGTTTCCGGTAAGAGCATTTCTCGGACTCTGCATCGGAGGCATAATCCCGGTTCTTTATGCTTACATAAATAAAAATACCGATGACGACAGAAAAAGCGGCGTGATGGGAATTGCTTCAAGCTTTACTCTTCTCGGAAATCTTGTCGGTCCGCTGCTGTGCACCCTGCTTGTGATAAAGGTTGAAATCAGATACATTTTTTTTATAACAGGTCTGATGCTGCTTGGAAATGCAGTACTGATATTCTACAATGTTAAAGAGAAATCTTCAAAGCCGCCGGAAGAAGTTATTTTTAAAAGTGAGATTTCCGGAAAGAGCAACTTGTAATTTTTACAATAAATATTTTTAAGATGAATCAGCCGAAAAAAATAAAAAGAACTGACAACAATAGTTTGCAGATTATCTGGAATGATGAAAGTGTTTCTCAAATCACACTGCAGAATCTCAGGGATAAATGTCCGTGTGTAAGCTGTCAGGGCGAAACGGTTTTATTCAGTTCGTACATTCCGATTAAGTCGCCGTTTAAAGCCGCGGGATTTTATGAGATTGAAAAAATTGAACCCGTAGGAAATTATGCAGTGCAGATTACCTGGAAAGATAAACATAATACGGGAATTTATTCGTGGGATTATCTTAGGGAACTGGGTAAGGAAAGTTAGTTGTCGAATTCTTCGGTTACATCCTTGTTCAGTTTTTTTGAGAAAAATCTGAATTCGTTCAGCGAAAGGTTGTCATCTTCTTCAACCTTAATCCTCAGGAAATATTTCAGCTGCAGCTCTCTAAGTTTGCTGTAAAATCCTGAAGTCAGATAACTTTTCAGAAACGGGTTTACGATGAGCACAAGATTAAAGCCGTTATTGCCGCCTTTGTATCTTGTAATCCATCTCTCAACTTTGTTAAGGAATGTCGTCTTTGACTGCGAATGACCGGAGCCCTTGCACATCGGACAGATATCCGAAACGCTGTGAATAATGTTCTGCCTGATTCTCTGCCTTGTAATTTCAACCAGACCGAAATCACTCACGGGAAGTATGGTAACTTTTGCCCTGTCATATTTAAATTCTTTCTTGATTTCTTCGTAAAGTCTCCGCCTGTTTTTTTCATCGTAAAGATCTATGAAGTCAATTACGATAATTCCTCCGATGTCCCTGAGTCTTATCTGTCTTACAATTTCCTTTGCCGATTCAAGATTAGTATTCAGCGAGTTAATTTCCTGATCCCTGTGTCTTGCATACTTTCCGCTGTTTACATCCACTACTGTCATCGCTTCGGTCGGCTCAATGATAATGTAACCTCCGTTTTTCAGCCAGACTTTTCTCTCTATTGATTCTTCAATCTGCTTTTCAATATTGTAAACGTCAAACAAAGGTTGATCTCCGGAATAGAATTCCATCTTATTCGAAAACTCCGGCGATGTATCGTCCACGTATGATTTTATGTCGCGGTAATGTTTTTTTGAATCAACTATGACTTTTGAAATGTCTTCCTTGAATAAATCACGGATTACTGAAGAAGTGGTCGAAACATCCTTGTGAAGCAGCAGCGGCGACTTTGCGGTTTTAAGTTTGGACTGAATTTCATTCCAAGTGTTTATGAGTGTGTTAAGATCGTCAAGTATGAGATTATCTTCCTGACCTGCAGCAACCGTTCTGATGATAATGCCGAATCCTTTCGGAAGAGTTGATTTTACAATGCTCCTGAGACGGCGCTTTTCTTTCGGATTATAAATCTTTCTCGATAATCCAATCTTCTTTTCAAACGGAATTAATACAAGGTATCTGCCCGGTATGGAAACTTTGGAAGTTACGCGAAATCCTTTCTTCCCGACCGGCTCCTTTGTAATCTGTACTATTATGTCCTGTCCGCGTTCGAGATTCGGGATTCTGTTGTAGCTGTCTTTTGATGTGTTGTTGTTTGTCTGTGGTTCCTCTTCTTCATCATCTTCTTCTATATCCGAATCGTCTCCGATAATAGATGAATATTCCTCAAGCGAGCTTCCGATATCCGAAAAATGTAAAAATGCATCCTGCTGAAAACCCAGGTCTATAAATGCCGCTCTTATTCCCGGAATTACCTTACCGACTTTTCCGAGATAAATGTCCCCGACATTTCTTTCTTTGTCCGGAGTATCTATGAAGAATTCGGCAAGCTTTCCGTCTTCGGTAATTGCAATGCGTACTTCTTCCGCTATTGAATTAATCAGTATTACTTTCTTCATCTGTTTTTAATAAAGTAAAATAATACTAAGAATTCATCGAAGCGAGAAATTCCTTGTTGGATTTTGTTCCTTTCATTTTATCCAGCAAAAATTCCATTGCTTCAATCGGGTTATAATCGGAAAGAAGTTTTCTGAGAAGCCATACTCTTGTTAAGGTTTCATTTGTCAGCAGAAGCTCTTCTTTTCTGGTACCTGATCTGTTTAAATCTATCGCAGGGAATATTCTTCTGTCAGAAATTCTTCTGTCAAGAACAATTTCCGAGTTTCCCGTTCCTTTAAACTCCTCAAATATAACTTCATCCATTCTGCTTCCTGTTTCAATCAATGCCGTAGCTATAATCGTCAGACTTCCGCCTTCATCTATATTTCTTGCCGCTCCGAAAAATCTTTTCGGCTTGTGTAATGCATTTGCATCCACACCTCCGGAAAGTATCTTTCCGCTGTGAGGAATAACCGTATTGTGAGCCCTTGCAAGCCTGGTAATACTGTCAAGCAGAATGACTACGTCCTTCTTTGCTTCAACCAGTCTTTTTGCTTTCTGAAGTACAATTTCTGAAACCTGTACGTGTCTTTCAGGCGGCTCGTCAAATGTCGAACTGATTACTTCTGCGTTTACATTCCTTTCCATATCAGTTACTTCCTCCGGACGCTCATCGATCAGTAAGACAATCAGATGAACTTCAGGATGATTTCTCGTAATGCTGTTCGCCATTGTCTGAAGCAATATTGTCTTACCGCTTTTCGGCGGTGATACTATCAGACCTCTCTGACCTTTTCCAACCGGAGTAAAGAGATCCATTATTCTCATTCCGTATTCACCCGGCGCAGTTTCAAGACTGAATTTTTCATGCGGATAAAGCGGTGTAAGATTATCAAATAAAATTCTGTCCCTTATTGTATCGGGATTTTCAAAGTTTACGTTTTCTACTTTCAGAAGCGCAAAGAATCTCTCGCCTTCCTTAGGAGGTCTTACCTGACCGCTTACCGTATCGCCAGTTCTGAGAAGAAACTTCTTTATCTGTGACGGAGAGACATATATATCGTCCGGTGAAGGAAGATAATTGTAATCTACAGACCGCAGAAATCCGTATCCGTCGGGAAGCACTTCAAGCACTCCCACGGCATAGGCAAATCCGTCTTTCTTTGTCTGAGCTTCTATAATTTTAAATATCAGTTCCTGCTTCTTAAGATCGCTGTAACCGACGACTTCAAGCTCTTTTGCAAGCTGCATAAGCTCGGAGACTTTTTTTGATTTAAGGTCGGTAACGTTTTTTGATTCCGCAAACGAGGCTGACTTTGTGTTGTTTTTAACTTCCATTTTTCTGTTCCTTTCCGGAGAGGGATAAACCTGAGGGTATGTTTTAATTTGTTTTAAATATGTTTAATTATAAAATAATTCTGACGATTCTATTAGATTTCAATAATTTCCTTAGAAGTATTTTTTAAGGTGTGTTATCTGATGCGGTGTAAACTATTATTTATATTAAAAATTATCAAGTTAGAAATTACAAATTCTGCATTTTCACAGGTAACTGCTTTTGTTACGGATTTTACTCGGTAAAAGTTATTCCGGAATTAATCCTGATCAGTAACTGCTTCAGCTTCTATCTCAACCAGCATTTCAGGATCAACAAGCGATGCAATGCCTATCATTGATGATGCAGGTTTTATTTTACCGAAATATTCTCCGTGAGCCCTTCCGACATTTTCCCATTTTGAAATATCCTTGACATATATTCTCGTTCTTACAACATCCCCAAGCTTCGATCCAGCTTCATTAAGAACTTTTTCTATTTTTGAAAGTATTGTTTTTGTCTGAATATAATAATCCCCTTTTCCTTCTATCTCTCCGTTTACTATTGATGTTGTCCCGGATACAATTATTCTGTTTCCGACACGCACCGCCCTGCTGTATCCCACTATGTCTTCCCATTTTACACCTGTGGAAATATTTAATCTTTTGCTCATAAATTATTTTATTAATTCAAATACATTTTGCTTTGATGAATTTAACTCTTCGATTACAAAGGTTCAATTTCCTTATGCATTCCAGCCGACCTGGCGTTACTCTTTTACCAGCGATGGCGGCAAATAATTAAAAGTAAACTTTAAATAACAAAAAATGTTTACTTAGTATCTGATAATCTCTTTATAATTTATCCCCGCATAATTTTAATCACATAAATATTAAAAATTATTCTTAATCAAGGTTTTTTATGTGTGAATTGTATATTAAAAAGGCTTTTAGTAAAATGTATTTACTACTTTAATTTCAAAATTAAATCTGAAATTCGACCCGCAAATACTTAAATGTTTTAACGGTTTTGATCTTTCTGAAAATTTTAGTTCCGTCGGATTAAGCAAAGGACTGTTTCATACTCAAATGAAAAATAACATTCAATATTTAATCATAAAATCAAACTTTAACATATTAATTCTTCTGTTCCTGATTTTTTTCGGAGGATGCCAGACATTTTCAGATGTCGGAGACAATATTGTAAAGAATTTTTCCGCTCCGCTGAATGTATCGTACAATGTTAAAAACCCTGTAAAATCCGGTGTTAGATTATCTGCTTTATGGATAGGACATGCAAGCGTTTTGCTGCAGATTTATGATAAAGTAATAATTACGGATCCGCTTCTTACTTACAATGTTGCCGGAGTCTTAAGAAGAAATTACCAGCCGGGTATTGACATAAACAATCTTAAACAATGTGATATTGTTCTGATTTCTCATTCACATTCCGATCATCTCAGTTTAGGATCGCTCGGAAAAATTGAATCAAAATTTCCAAAAACGGATCTTGTGTTTCCCGAAGGTGTGGAAGAATATCTCCCTGATTACAGTTTTAATTTACACAGACTGAAGATGCCTTCGGAAGAAAAAAACGAGTATCTCGGTGAATCCGTTGTTCTGGACAGCGTAAAAATTACGTGCGTTACATCCAGGCACTGGGGAGGAAGAAACGGTATTGACGGAAAGCTCTGGACTGATCAGGGATTTTGTGCGTTTATTGTTCAGTACAGGGACGTTTGTGTTTACATTTCCGGAGATTCTTCCTACGATCCCGACCTGTTTGAGTTCATCAGAAAAAATTATAAAATAGATCTTGCGGTAATCAATATAATTTACTGCGATGACTGTGAAGATATTAATCAGAGCAAATCACATCTTTATCCGATGGGAGCGGTAAAAATCCTGGAAGTTACCGGCGCTGATTATATGATCCCGGTTCACTTCGGTACTTTCACCGATGTCAATGTACAGATTCCCGTCCTTGAAAAAATGATGCTGCAGGATAAAAATTTATCCGGCAGAATCAAAATCCTTAATCTCGGCGAACAGGTGATATTTTAGAATGTTTCGTTAACATTTACTGCTGCAGCTTTCATAATTTTAAAAGCAAATAATCAATTTTCTGATGCTTCAGATCTTCAGGGCAAATCACATTTCAGGCATTTTATATTCGTTCTCCCGGAGAAAGAACTTTGAATATTGCCTGTCAAAATACTATGTTGCAATTGAGTTTCCTCAGATTTCATAAAATTGAAAATGCAGCAAAGTCTCAGATTTTTATATAATTTATGCCTGAAGTAAAAACGCCGGTTACGGAAAGTAAAATACAAAACGGAACAGCAATAGCTTCTGTAATCACTGCATTTCTTTTTCTTTCTCTTGTAAGTCTTCTGATAAAACTTCAGGAGAATGCCGGAGCAAAACTGGAATGGATTCTTTTCATGCAGTTTTTAAGCTCTCTGATAATCATTACCGCAATAGCTTCAAGGAATAAATTCAGGGATTTAAGAACTCAGAAGCTGAAGTATCACATAATCCGGGGTGTAACGGGAATTATTGCTTTCACATGTTTTGCAATTTCCATGTCAAAAATTCCGCTTGTAAATGCAGTACTGCTCAACAATACCACACCGCTTTTTATTCCTTTTATAACGCTTTTATGGCTGAAAATTAAGATTGACGAAAAAATTTGGTATGGAATTCTTACAGGTTTTGCCGGAATAATTTTTATACTGAAACCCAGTTCACACGAACTCCTGAAGGAAGGAGACCTTTACGGACTTGCTTCGGGAATAATACTTGCAGTTTCCTATGTTGATTTAAAAATTCTCACTAAAACAGAATCATTCGTTACGATTATATTTTATTATTCGCTGATTGCATTTCTAATTTCAGCTCCGTTTGCATTATTGAGCCGGGCGGATCTGACTCCGCAAATATTGTATTACGGAATACTTACCGGTGTTTTTTTTGTAAGCTATTTGTATCTGCTTCAGTATTCTTACAAATTTATAGAGCCGGTGAAGCTTTCACCGTTCAATTATCTTGTCATTGTTTTCACAGGAATTTTCGACTGGCTTTTTTTTGACAACATTCCTGATTTATTTTCTGTAATCGGAATTGTTCTGGTTTCCGCAGGAGGTATAATTGCCATCTCGCTTCATGAAAAAGACAATAAAGAACTAAAGCATCACTGGCACTGAACATAGTTTAGTATGATATTTCTTCGTCAGGGAATTAATGAAGTAAAATCAATCATAAAATAGTCTGAAGGATAACACATCAAGCTTAGAATTGAATTATTTTTCTCCATACAAAATCAGGTTTTTAAGAATTGAATGCCGGATCAGTTTATCTGATTATTAATACAGAATAATTTCATTCTTGTAAATCTAAAAATATTCATTCCACAACTTCAATCTCAGTTTTTCCGAAATAATCCTTGTAATTTCCCGTTTTGTAATTATCGTCTCTCATTTCCCACGGAAGCGCATATACTCTGTATTTTCCTGGATAGGAAAATGTCTGAAATTCTGCTGTGGCGTATTTTCTGAAAAGCGAATTAGCAATCATCCGAAGATCCGTTACATTTTTTTCATCCTGTCCTTCGTCATTTACTTTAAACACTTCCCATGCAATAATAAACTGAGCCGGCTCTTTCTCCCTGCTGATTTTGTATTTCTCCGGAAATGAAATCTGAAACACAACATGCTCGCCGACTTTTAAGGTCGTTCTGGGATTTATCGGATTGGAATCTTCATCTGTGTTTTCGCAGACAGTTAAGACAGCTTTGGGAAGTTTCTGTGAATAGGAATCGCCGAATGCGAAAATTAAAATAAATACAAAAAAACTAAATTTAATTTTTTTCATGATATATTTTAACTTAAGGATTTTATAACGGAATTTTTAAACTGAAAATCTGAAATATTTTTTTTTATTTCCATTCATTTTTATAAACAGAATACTGTACTAGATTTAAATACCTGCCGTTACGGATTCCGTCATGCTTCAGTATACCCTGTTTAAAGAAACCGAGTCTTTCGGGAATCATTCTGCTTTTCTTATTATTTACTTCGCATCTGATAATTATTCTGTTAACTTTCAGTTTTTTAAAACAATAGTCAGCTAAAGCTTTGCAGCTTTTTGTCATAATTCCTTTTCCTGTGAATTCTTCTCCAAGCCAGTAGCCTATTTCAGTTCTGTTATTAAAACGGCTGATCTCAGTCAGCCCGATTACTCCGGAAATTTTACCTTTGTATAAAACCGCACAATTAAAACCGTCGTTTCGTTTGTTTTGCCGGATGGATCGGATTATGAATGCCATTGTTTCATTCACTGATACATTACCGTCAACCCAGGGAAGCCATTTTCTGAGATATTTCCTGTTGGAATCCGTAAGGGCAAACAGTTCTTTTGCATGAGATTTCCTGATTAACTCAAGTTTAATATTACTGCTCACTTTTATCATTATAATTCCTTATTAATGTTTGTAAGAAATTTGCTGTACTGTGATAATTTTTTGAAAATGACTATTCTGTTTTTGTCGAATCCGATATCATTTAATGTGTTGTAAACAAACGGCGTAATTCTCTTTTTAAAATTCCATGTAAACTTTACAAATTCCATGTCAAACCATTTCTCGCTGCATCCGTCGGCAAGATCATATCTTTTTTCCAGACTGAGTTTTCCCTTGAAAGATCTTTTGAAAATTCTGTATGTACAGATGTAGGAAGGAAAATCAAAAAGAATTATAAAGTCTGACCTTTGAGCTCTCAGACGCAGTGTCTTTGAATAATTTCCGTCCATTATCCATTTTTCCTTTTTAATCTGATCACTTACGATTTCATAAAATTCATCCCGTTTTCTGGCTTCCCAGCCGGGTTTCCAGAACAGCCTGTCAAGATGGATTACTTCAAGATTAAGTTTGCCGCCGAGAATTCTTGCAAGCGAACTCTTTCCGGATCCGCTGCATCCGATTAAAAGAATACGGCTGCTGTTTTTTAACATTGATATTTTTTCCATTGTACTGAAATATCATTAATCACTTATCAGATCTTTAAAAGCTCTTCTGCTTTAAAAAATATTTAAAATAAAAACCGTAAAAATGTCATTCGGGTGAACTTTTAATTTTTCCGGAATATATTTATGAATCAGAAAAAAATGATTTTATTTCAGCGGAAAGTTTACCTGCAGAAATTTTTTCAAACGGATGACCTGTATCCGGAATAATAAACAGCTGACCGTTTTTAAGAAGTCGGTAAACATGTATTGTCTCTTCGGCAGATACCATATTGTCTCTGTCTCCGACACTCAGCAGAATTTCATTTTCGATTTTCGAAAAGTCTTCATCATTAAGGGCAGGATCTTTACCGAGATTTATCATCATTTCCGCGGTTTTCTTAAGCACTGTTTTCCAGTTTTCCGGATAATGCAGCCGGGACAGCATATCAGCAAACACAGGCACCTTTTCCACAATCTTTTCGGGATTTAAAAGCCGGGATTCCTTTTCTGCAGAAGTTTCATCCCAGCTGAACTTTGTTGCAGTTGTAAATATTTTATTCACTTTTTCCGGAAAATTTCTTGCAAGATAAAGAGCTGTATATCCGCCCATGCTGTATCCGTAAATGTTAATACCGTTAAGCCGTCCTTTGTTAATTAAGTTCAAGACTTCATCTGCAAACAATTCAATGCTGAACGGCTCCGGCGGAACCGGCTTTCCTCCGTGTCCGGAAAAATTAAAAAGTATAACATTAAAAGAATCTTTCAGCTTTTCCGCAAGCGGTTCAAGCTGCGTACTTGCTCCTGCCGCACCGTGAAGAAGTAAAATAGTATCCATTAATTTATTAAATGATTATTTCTCTTTCAAACTCAACCTGCTTCTGCTGATATAATTTCCAGAATGCCTCTGCAATGTTATCCGGATCCCATTTTGTTCCGGGTTTTACATAGCCTTTAATCGTAACAGTTGCCGCGTGAATGTTTTTTGATTTCAGGTCTGCATATAAACTGAAACATAAATTTCTTATCCCTGCTTTTCCGATTCCAAGGGAGCAGTATAGCGGCAGAGGATCCAAAGAAAGTCCTCCCCCGGTAAACAGGATGCATCCTTCCTTTTTTTCAAGCATAGCCGGCAAAACCAGCTGTGACGAAAGCAAAGCCCCGGCTGTATTGATTTTGAAATCATTAATGCAGTCCTGATAATTCAACTGCTGAGGCAGTGCCTGTCTCATTGAATACACGTTGTAATGCAATACATCGGCATCACCCATACGGGATTTTATCTCACCGAAAGTATTAATAATTGAATCCTCATCCGATGCATCGGCTGTGAAAACTTCCGCTTCCGTGCCTCCGGATTCCAGATTTTTTTTGTACTCATTGAGTCTGTCTGCATTTCTTGCAATCAGAGCAAGCCTGAAATTTTCTCCGGCAAACTTTTTTGCAACGGAATTGCTTACGCCCGGACCCATACCGAATATTATGATCAGTTTTTTATTCAATTTTAATTTTTTATAATTTATAAAATTCACTTCTTCTGTCATCGAACAGATTGTTGGAAGGTCTCACAAATTTATTAAGTGCCTCGTCAGGATCAATATCCGTTACGGCATATTCTTCCTTACCGGCAGAACCTTTAAAAAGATATTCTCCCTTCGGATTTAATATTACGCTTTCACCTGTAAAAGTTAATTCATCTCCGCCGTTTGACTCTTTACCTATCCGGTTTGCAGTAATTGTAAATACATGATTCTCAAGCGCTCTGGCAAACATCGCCTTCTGACAGTACTGCATTACAAGATTTGAGGGATGGCAGATTATCTGTGCTCCTTTAAGAGCAAGCGTTCTTGCAGTCTCCGGAAAAATCCAGTCAAAGCAAATCATCATTCCGGTTTTTACATTCCGGTAATCCTTGCCGCTTATTTCATGAACTTCAAGTTCCATATTTCCCGGAGCAAACCATTTCTTCTCCGAGTCAAACAGATGAATTTTTCTGTAAACTTTGATTCTTCCGTCGGGATAAACCAGCACGGAAGAGTTATAAAACAAATCCCCGTCCCGTTCGCATAATCCCGAAACAATATGACAGTTTTTTTCGGCGCAGATTTCTTTCAGACAGCCGGTAAATTCTCCGGTAAAAGGGTTTTCAGAACAATGTTCAAGTTCGCTCTTATCAGAAAACAAATACCCGGAATTCGCAAGTTCAGGCAATACAATCAGATCGAATATCCTGTCTTTCAGAAGACTTCTGACTTTCCCGGAATTTTTTGCCGGCTGTCCGAATTCCGGTTTAAACTGAAGGAATCCTGCTTTCATATATTATTTTTCTTTTATCAGTTTGAAAAAAATAAACCACGGCTGCCTTGAAAGTATTTCATAAATATCATTAAATTTTAATCTGCACTCTTCTGAAGGCTGCGGCTCAAGAAGTTCGTCAATTCTGAAATCCGTTTCCTTAATCGTGCTGAACAGCTCGTTTAAAGGTCTTCTGAACGAAGGCATTGAAATATTGTAAGAAGACCAGTCGTCATTTATAATTTCAGTTTCAAAATAATTTCCTCCGGGATGAAGGCTGTAATCCGTAAAAGGATGACCTGTTGAAAAAATTAACTCTCCTCCGGTTTTCAGAACCCGGTTGAATTCACTGAAAAGTTTTCTCAGATCTTTTATGTAATGAATCACCATTGAACTGACGATCATATCAAACTCTTCGTCTTCAAGAAAATCCATAGGTAAATTCAGATTTGCCTGAATGACTCTTGCAGAATCTCCTGTCTTTTCCTTTGTAAGTCTTATCATTTCCTCGCTGAAATCTATTGCCGTCACACATGCGCCGTTGTCGGAAAGCCAGGAAGAATAAACTCCGGGTCCGCATCCTGCATCGAGTATTTTTTTGCCTGAGGGATTTTTTATGAGCGACAATGTAGCAGGTCTTTCATACAACGCATTGTGAGCATTATACTCGATCTTTCTGGCATAGCTTTCGGCAAAGTTTCTGTCGCCGTATATATCCAGAGCTAAATTGTCAAGATTGATAATTTTATTTTTGTTATTTTCCGTCAATTAATATTCAGGATTAGAACCGTAAAGGTTATTTGTTTAAGGTTTTTCGTTATAAGTTACTTCATTAAAAGAATATCAACAATTAAAAAATATGTCTGATAAAATAATCAAACCGGAAGATGAATGGAAAAATCAGCTTTCGGAAGAAGCGTATTACGTTACGAGGAAAAAAGGCACGGAAAGACCGTTTACAGGAAAATATTATTATCTTGATGATGAAGGAATTTACAAGTGTATCTGCTGCGGAAATCCTCTGTTCAGATCGGATACAAAGTTTGACGCCGGATGCGGCTGGCCGAGTTTTTACGAGCCCGTTTCAGAAAGCAGCGTTGTTTATGAAGATGACCTGAGTTTCGGAATGGAAAGGAAAGAAGTGAAATGCGGAAAATGCGACGCTCATCTTGGACATTTGTTTGAAGACGGACCTGCGCCGACGGGACTGAGATTCTGCATTAATTCCGTATCGCTGGATTTTGACATTAAAAACCCCGATTAAAATTCATGTGTGCGTGAAAAATAATTTCAAATCGGATCTGCCTGAAGCATTCAAAGTTATCTGGTTCGGATTCAGTATTTTTACTTTAACGATAATCCTGACCTCGGTTTTTTTTCCTGAAACATTGCTGAATATATCACCTGAATGTTTAAGCAAAAAGCTTAACGGCACAGAATGTTTTATGTGCGGAACGACAAGAGCCTTTACGGAAGCCGGATCAGGAGATTTTGCCGGAGGTTACAGACTTAACAGGTTCAGTTTGTTTGTATATTTTTCCTTTATACTGAACGGAATTATGTTTTTTGCTTTTATTATTAATAAGTTAATTGTTAAATTCAAACACAGAAGAAAAGATGAAAGAAAAAAAGTTGTCATTCAAAAATCATTCACTAAAAATTAAATTAAATAATCATGCAATTTATCAGTCTTATCTGGGGAATTTTAGCCGTCATCGGAATGCTTGTAGGATTTATTCCCTGTCTGGGAGCTTATAACTGGATTAATATTCCTTTCTCTGCTGTAGGGCTTATTATCAGTATAATAGCCGCAGCTACAGCTGACCCGTCTTCTTCAAAAGGATCATCAATAGCAGGAATAGTAATGTGCGGATTTGCAGTTGTCTTCGGTTTAATCAGACTTTCTATCGGAGGCGGAAT
The DNA here is from genome assembly GCA_016788375.1 of Ignavibacteria bacterium. GTDB lineage: Bacteria > Bacteroidota > Ignavibacteria > Tepidaquicellales > Tepidaquicellaceae > JAEUSI01. Next base: position 16,241 of record JAEUSI010000055.1, read on the forward strand.
ATTTTAATGTTAATTTTTTAAAATTTTAGAACAGATATTTCTGAAATGGATTTTAAATTCGGAAGAATAACAGTATTAGTAAATGATTATGATGAAGCTTTTGAGTTTTATGAAAAGACTTTAAACTGCAAAAAGTTTTTTGACATCACAGAAAACGGCAGGAGATTTCTTCATTTAAGTTTAAATTCAAACGACAAATCAGGAATTTGGTTTATTAAGGCGGAAACTTCCGAACAGAAAGACCGCGTAGGCAATCAGACTGCCGGCACTCCTCTGATGGTGATTTATACCGATAATATTGATGAAATAAATCAGCATCTGATTGATCAGAATATAAATTTAGTCCGCGAGCTATCGGAAAATCAGGACAGCAGATTTCTTCATTTCAATGATCTTTACGGAAATGAAATAGTCATTGTTGAAATGAAGACGGAAGTAAACTCCTGATTTGTGCCGTAAATATGCTTTTTTAATTGTTTCATACCTTACAGCTGCAGAAATTACAATTGCCTGCCATACCTCCGTCAGCATTTAATTCCTTTAATAATATAACTGTTTTGAGTAAATTGATTAACAATTTAAATTCACGACAAACTATGTTTAAAAAAATATTAATAGCAAACAGAGGTGAGATTGCAGTAAGGATTATCACTTCAGCAAAAGAGATGGGTATAAAGACAGTTGCAGTATATTCTGACTTTGACAAATATTCATTATTCACAAAAATAGCTGATGAAGCTTATCATATCGGAGAATCGCCGTCAGCGAAAAGTTATCTCCGTGCGGAAAAAATCATTGAAATTGCAAAACAGACAGGAGCAGAAGGAATTCATCCCGGATACGGTTTTTTATCCGAAAGAGGATTTTTTGCAAAAATGTGCGAAGAAAACGGAATCAAATTTATTGGTCCCGGTTACAAAGCAATTGATCTTCTCGGAAGCAAAACCGAAGCAAAAATTCTGGCATTAAAAAATAATGTACCTGTTGTTCCCGGAACAGAAAAACCGCTTCAGGATTTTTCGCTTATTAAAAACATTGCAAAAGAAATCGGATATCCTGTATTGATTAAAGCTTCTGCCGGCGGAGGCGGAAAAGGAATGCGTATTGTAAACGAAGAAGCTGATATTGAAAGTTCGCTCAGAATGGCTCAGAATGAGGCTAAATCATCTTTCGGAGATGACAGTGTTTTCATAGAAAAATATATTGAATCTCCGAGACACATTGAATTTCAGATACTTGCAGATGAACACGGAAATGTAATTCATCTCGGAGAAAGGGAATGTTCGATGCAGCGCAGGCATCAGAAAATTATTGAGGAAACTCCATCGGTAATAATGGACGAAAAACTCAGGAAAGAAATGGGAGAATGCGCAAAACGGATCGTTAAAGCAGCCGGATATTCGAATGCGGGAACGGTTGAGTTTATTGTCGATAAGAATAACAAATATTATTTCCTTGAAGTAAATACGCGCCTTCAGGTCGAACATCCTATCACGGAAATACGAACAGGAATTGACCTTGTCAGGGAGCAGCTGAAAATTGCTTCGGGTGAAAAATTATCATTCACACAGGAAGAAATTAATTTAAACGGTCATACTATAGAATGCAGAATTTGCGCCGAAGATTCGGAAGCTAATTTCATGCCTTCCACCGGTAAAATAACTTACATGAAAAATGTACTCGGTAACGGAATGAGAGAAGATACGGGAATCGAACAGGGAAATGAAATTTCCGTTTATTATGATCCGATGATTTCCAAACTGATTTCAACCGGAGCTACAAGAGAAATTGCAATTGAAAAGATGAAAAGATCACTCAGGGATTACAAGCTGGTGGGAATAAAGACGAATATTTCTTTTCTGCTGAAACTGCTTGAGTGCGAAGAATTCGTAAACGGTAATTATCATACGCAGTTTATCGAAAAAGAATTTGACTTCAAAATCTATAACAACTGGAAAATCTCAAAGGAGATTAGTAGAATAAGTTTTTTCATTTTTCTTTAATTTGGGTTAATTAATATTTGTTAAAATATTTTCTGCTGATTTATTAATTAAATTAATCAGCACAGATTAAAAAATCAAACAGTATCTGTTATCAAATCTTAAACTTTTTTAAACAAAAAAAGGGTTGGATAAATCCAACCCTTTAAATTATATCTGAAACAGAATTCTCTTATTTAATAAGAACCATCTTCTTTGTTGAAACGAAATCAGATGCTGCTATTCTGTAGAAATACATTCCGCTTGATAAGTTTGAAGCGTTGAATTGAACAGTGTAATAACCAGCTGTTTTAGCTTCGTTTACAATTGTTGCAACTTGTCTTCCTGTCATATCAAACAGTGTAATTGATACCTGACCATCCTTCGGAAGATCATAATTGATCTTTGTTGACGGATTGAAAGGATTCGGATAGTTTTGTGACATATCGAACTTAGCCGGAATACCGACTTCTACTTCGCTTGACAGATTGAAATATTCAAAATTACCGTTGTAATCTATTTGTTTCAGTCTGTAATTGAATCTTCCTGTGCTGGCTCTGTCTGAGAAAGTATAGTTTCTTGCTTCTGAAACTGTTCCGTTTCCTGCAACGTTTCCAACTTTTGTCCATTCTGTAGCGTTAACTGCTTTTCTTTCGATATCAAAACCTGAGTTGTTTGATTCTGATGCTGTTGACCAGTTTAAGTTAACAATGTTTCTGTTTGTTGTTGCTACGAAACTTGCTAATTCTACCGGGAAAGCTCCGCCACCTGTTGTATCAATTAAATATGTACCTTTGTATGTCACCTCTGTGCTTAATCCGCCTAAGCCGTTGTATGCGAATATTTTGGTGAAAGGATTAGAACTGTTTACATTTAAAGGACCTTGTCTGTATCTCATGTGAGCATATACATCCGGGAAAAATGGACTTGGATTAACTGCTGTTACTTTCTTTGTTACAATGTAAGTTCCGACTCTTGTTCCCGGATATACTCCTGAAACCTGAACATCACTTGAAGAACCTAAAGCAATATTACTGTTCATTCTGATTGATGATCTTGCTGTTCCTACAGGATATCCATCAGGACTTAGAATGTCAGTTGCTGCATTCTTTGCTAAGAATGTTGGTGAAGTCGGGATAGCATTCGGATTTGAGAATGTTGTTGATAAAGGTTTATAAACAACTGATGCATAACCTAAGAATCCGGTTGTGTCACCAGGGAAACCTGCGCCTACGTTAAGGTTCCAGTAATACTGACCTAAAGCAAATCTCATTATTTCAGCGTCATTAGCCGGTGTATTGGTTTGCTGAATGCAAAGATCGAACTCGAATTTTGCAACGTTATTTAAGTAATTATTTGGATCCAGTAAATTACCTAAATCGTCATAATATTTAAAATTCATTGTTCTTACAGTAAAGGTCAGTGGATCTAACTGAGCTTTAGCGAAGTTTGCAACAAAAACGACGAGTAAAAATGTGAAGAGAAGTTTAACTGTTTTTTTCATTGTTTTTTTGGTTTAGTTTTAGAAATAGAGTTAATAAAAGTTTGGTGAAAATATTGCCTTTATTTAAAAATTAATGCTGAATTAAAATTGTATTTAAGTGATTGAAACTGTTTCCTGAATTCCTTTTCGATAACAAGTTAATAAGAGTTTTTTATATTGTCAATTGCAAATTTGAATATTTTTGCCGTTTATTATTTGATAACATTACAGCAAATTTAAATAAAAATATCTGCAGGATTATATTAAATCCTTCTTATTCCTTTAACAAATTTAAACAAATTTCTGTACTAAAATATATCGGGTTGTTTGCAAGATAATTCCGATATTTTTAATAATCAATACTATCCAAAATATTTTTACAGAAAAATGAAACAGTTTTACTTTGAAAATATCTTCTATATTTTCCGAGAGAAAAATGGCCATTGCAGCCATTTATGATTAGCCGTGAATTTATATAGGGATAGCAATTATATGTGGGATAGAACT
>JAEUSI010000056.1:0-289 GCA_016788375.1 Ignavibacteria bacterium
GTCACTTGACGTAGCTTTTAAAAATGCCATGAAGAAATTGCATAATAAATATCCGGAAGATCCTGATGCGGCAACTCTGTATGCGGAAAGTCTTATGAATCTGAAACCCTGGCAGCTCTGGAATAAAGACGGATCCCCTGCAGAAGGAACACCTGAAATTATTTCTGTTCTTGAATCCGTTTTAAAAAATTATCCGGAACATCCGGGAGCAAATCATTATTATATTCACGCAGTTGAAGCTTCAAATGATCCGGGTAAAGGACTTGCAAGCGCAAATCAGCTTAAGACT
>JAEUSI010000056.1:299-20199 GCA_016788375.1 Ignavibacteria bacterium
GTCCCGTCCGCCGGTCATCTTGTTCATATGCCCGCTCATATACTTTTCCGTGTCGGTGATTATGAAGGAGCTTCAAACGCAAATATTGAAGCCATTAAATCTGATGACATTTATATAAAAAATAACAATCCTCAGGGTGTGTATCCACTGATGTATTACAATCATAACATAAATTTCCTGTCCGTTTCGAGAATGATGGAAGGTAAATATTCTGATGCTGTCAGAAATGCAAATATCATTGCCGCTAATGTTAAGCCAATGCTCGGTCAGATGCAGATGATAGAGGGTATATATACAAATCCGCTTTTTATATTATTCTCATTCGGAAAATGGGATGAAATCATTTCATTCCCTGAAGCAGATACTTCATACAAGCTCTATTCTTCTTTATTACATTTCTTCAGAGGCACTGCTTATGCTTCTAAAGGTAATGTAACTTCAGCAAAAGATGAGTATGATAAATTTATGCTTTTCGGTAAAACAGTTACGGCTGATGCGCTGATTGGTCTGACACCTGCTTCTGTAATTCTTCATATTGCAGAAGATTTCCTTGGAGGAAAAATTGCACTGGCTGAAGGCGATACATCTGCTGCACTTACAATGTTTAAAAGCGCAGTCGAAGAAGAAAATATGGTGAATTACGACGAACCGCCTGACTGGTATCCGTCAGTCAGATTAACTCTTGGTGCAGTTCTTTATTTAACCGGAGATTATCCGGCAGCTGAATCCGTATTCCGCGATGATCTGAAGAAATATCCCCACAACGGGAGAGGTTTGTTCGGTCTTCTGGAATGTCTGAAAGCGCAGGGTAATGAAAGTGAAGCAAAAATTGTTTCTGATGAATTTAATAATGCCTGGAAAAATGCTGAAGTAACCCTGGATATTTCCGGATATTAAATGAATTTCCGTTATTAATTTATTCAATTGAAAATACTCCGGAAGTCAGATTCAAAAATGATTTCCGGAGTTAAAAAATAAGATTTATTTTTTATATCTGTTTTATTTTTCATTTTTCCCTAAGTCCGGATTTGAAAAGTATATCAGCATTAACTTAAATCTGAACTTCGGCAATTCACAATCTGATATATTAAAAAAAAATATTAATCTCTGTCTTCGAATCACAAAAGACCTTATGGAATAACCACGCTGACTCCGTTAACAGAATTGTTCTCAAGTATGCTGAGATCACCGGCGTCCACAAAATCATCCCCGGTAACATCGGTAATGACGTATCCGCTTAATCCTTCTGCAGCATTATTTTCAACACTGCTCAGATCCGATGCATCTACAATTCCGTCCTGATTCACATCCCCGCTGTATATTGCATACCGTTCTGGTATGTTATCAATCAGCACCTGATTATTACTGTATGCTTTTTCAGAGCCGGTTGAAAAATCGTATGTCAGTGATCCGGACGAAAAAGTATTACCGGAATTGCTCCATGTCTCGATTGAATTTCTGTGTCTGACATCGATGTAATAACTTACTCCGTTGTTTAATCCGCTGAAAAGAAAAATTCCGTCTCCTGATGGGTTAAGTACAGATTCTGATGCATCAATTGCTACGTATGGAGTTATGTTATTTCTTAAAATTACCTCTGCTGTATCTGACACCATAGTATTTGAAACAGAATTATAGAATCCTTCAATAATCGCTTTCAGATTAAGAGTAAAAAGCGAACCCCCTGTCGGGTTGCGTTTGTAGTAAATCTCGGTGCCTGAATTACGCGAGTCATACCAGAGTGCGTGAACAATGGAATCAGAAACAGTTAGGCAGGGATTTGCTGATCCTGCCGCTGAACTTGAAAGTAATTCATCAGATCTCCAGTTTTTACCGCCGTCAAGTGACTTTTTATATAATATTCTGTAATCATTGTAAATTTCATACCATGCAATATGTATAACAGATCCGGAAACAATTACTGAAGGATTGTATGAAGCATATAAATTGTAAGTTAAACGCTTATCCTCGCTCCATGTTGTACCGCCGTCATCTGAATGTTTGTAGTAAATTTCATAATTCCCGTCCCGCAGGTCATGCCATGCAATGCCGGCCGTTTGCCCGGATACAGATACTGAAGGCGACCATGAATTTGATGCATCATTTGTAAGCCGTATGCCTGATGCCCAGTTTAAACCTGCGTCCGAAGAGCGTGAATAAAATATTTCATTGTTCTCAGACCAGACTGCATGAACTATCGATCCTGACACAGCAATTGAGGGAAATCCGTTGGTAAGCAGGTTATTGGACAGCATAACCCCTGAACTCCAGTTTAATCCTCTGTCTGATGATCTTTTATAATACGCAGAACCTGCTTCGCTCCATACAAGATGAACAACTGAATCAGATATTTCTAATGAAGGATTCCTTGAAAGCTGATGGTCTTCTGTCAGCCGTAAATTGCTGCCCCATGTTAATCCTGCGTCTGTGGATCTTTTGAAATATATTTCCCAGTTCGGCCTGAAACGCAGATCAGTCCAGGCAACACAAACATAAGATCCCGAAACTGCTATGCAGGGATCAACTGAACCGTCATTTCCAGGATCGTTTGTCAGCACAACAGTTGACCCCCAGGTTAACCCTTCATCGGTTGATCGCCTGTAGAATATGTCCCAGTCTCCGGAAGTGCCGGATGCCCAGACGAAATGTACAGTGTTTCCTTCCGAGACAATACACCTTGCGTTGTTTAATGAAGTAATTGATTCTAAGTTATCATTTGTAATTCTGACATCCTGCTGCCACTGGCAATCTGATACACCTGGAGAAAACACTGTAAAGAAGGCCAGAGTTAATAAAAACAATTGCATGCTTTTCATAATAATCTCCTTGTTAAATTAATTTTGCAAATTGTAAAGAACGATGAGCTGCCGAACACAATTTCTTGCATTACACATCATTAATTAATCTTCTCAATTAATAGGGTAAGGTAAGAATAAATTTAATCGGAAAATATGATTTGGATCATCAGGTTATATGATTTTTATCATAGATGATTTTATTGATAATTTCTATTCGGGACAAAGAGAATGGTTTGTTCTGACAGTATATATTCTGATACAGAATAAAATTAATTGCTTTACACATTCCGGTTCAGCGAAATAGTATTTTATCGGAAAATATTCGGATTTCCCGTATCTGCAATTTATTTCAGGTTTAAGTTGAGTGAAGAAACAGTTTTTTTCAATATATTAAATTAATATTGTATAAATATAATATTCTGGATAATTTAGTATTTATGTTAAGCTAATCTTAGAAATACGGGATGTATAAACTCTTATATGATTCTGTCTTGAAAAAAATAATATCAATATTACTTTCAATGCAATTGTTTTCAATCTTCGGTTGTAAGAAACAATCTGCCGGACTTGGTGAGAACAATTATGATACTTATTTTTCTGATACTTTAAAGGATTATATTGAAGTTGATAGTTCTTTTTTCGGAATTTATAAAGTATATGCTGTATCGGAAAACAGAACTGAAGAAGGATTATCTATTGTAAAAAGTAATTTGTATAAAAATGGTAAATCATTGTATGAATCATCAGATACTACTGCCGGATATTTTAACGGGATAGAACTTGTTGATTTAACGGAAAATGAAGTTCCGGAGTTAATGATTCATTCAGTTATAAGAGGTAGTCTCTGATATGATATTTCTGAAATTTTTAAATTTGAAAACAGTAAGTGGAAAAAACTTGATATTAAAGAATTATTCAATACAAAATATATTGATAAATTCAGAGCTCATGATAAATATTTTATCAGAGATCGAAAGTTGTATAATGAGTTTCAACTGTATAATGATACAGATGCAAACTGTTGTCCTTCAACAGGAAGGATTAGAACAATTGAATACAAATTGAAGAATGACACTTTCTTTCCGGTTTCAGCTTTTGAAAGTCCCGACCCCGACCGGAAAGGAGTAAAATAAATTATTCGGAATCTCTTTTTATTTAAAGTCAGGTAATGTAATTATTGTGAAAATCCTTTCCCGGTTGAAGCATTCAGAAGTATAATCTTTGAAACTTATCAAGCTGAATTAATTTATTTTTTTCAGAAGCTTTTAAAAGAGTATATTCTGCGTTACTGCAATAATCGGTTTTATAAAATCCTGATACTTCTCACCGGCATGTATTTCTTCATTGAAAGATTTTTCAATAACTAATCTTGCCATCAGATAACTCACTGTCGACTCTGCACCCTGATTGAGATTCACGTAATTTTCTTCCAGTCCGTCATAACATCCGCCGGTACACGGATTATAAATAATCTGATGAAGATGATTATTCCCAAGGAACCAGTTGAAAGATGTTTTCATCTTTTTCAGATAATCTTCATCCTCTGATACATCATAAAATTTTCTCAGTGCAAGAATTGTATAAGCCACATCAATAGGCTGTTCCCCTCCGGCTGTTGCCGGAACAGGCTCATTGTCTCTGTGCAGCCAGCTTTTGTTTGAAATTACGTTTATCCTGTCTTCTGTAAATATCTTCGACAACAGGAAATCAAATGATGTTAATGCTGTGTCCCTGTAAACAACTTCACCCGTTGCATACCATGCGCAAAGCATAGCTTCAGGCAATATGCTGTTTGCATACGTAAGATAACTTTCGAACCATTTCCATTCATTGTCTGATTCGTGTCTGTACATCTGAACTAATCTGTCTGCAAATTGTTTTATCAAAACTGTATTACTTACCGACGGATTTTTCATATTATAATAATACAATCCCTTAACAGTAAATGCCATCGCTCTTGTTGAATGAATTTTGTCTGCGTTACAAAAAGCATTTTGCAGTATTATTTCCGCATCTTTATATGCTGAACTGAAATTATCAGGAAACAATGAATTGACAGAGATAAGATATCCTAATGCCCAGATTGCTCTTCCGTTTGAATCTTCAAGATTTGTCGATTCATTCTGTTCCGTAAATTTTCTGTCTTTATCAACGTAATTCAGAAAGTTTCCTTCCTCCAGCTGACAGAATTTTATGAAATCCAGATAAATTTTAATAAACTTCAGATCTTTTTCATCTCCTGTTAATTCAAAATGCTGGCACATCGCAATCATTGCCCGTGCATTATCATCCAGCGTATAACCGGATTCAATATCAGGCTGATTTATTTTTGAAAACTGTATCATTCCGAAATCTGTAGTCAGTTTCTTTACATGGTCAAGATTAATTACCGGTAAATTATAATTCAGAGGGATATGAACGCCGCTGATATTTTCAAAAAGCATTGCATGTGCAATGGCGGAATTTTCCCAGGCTGTGGATGCCATTCTGTGGAGTCCGTTTGAACTGATGTTTTTCCTGTGCTGTTCATTTTTCAATAATCCGTTTACGGCATCAGCAAGCTGCTGTGAATTCTCAAAATCAAAGATGATACCAGAATCATTTTTCAGAACTTCACGCGCATGCGGAATTGGAGTCGAAATTACCGGACAACCGCAGCTTATGGCGTATGAAAATGTTCCGCTTACTGCCTGATTCGGATCTCTTGATGTAAATAAATAAATATCAGTGAGCTGTAAATATTCCAGCAGTTCAGACAAAGGTAAAAAGCTGTTAATAAATTTTACATACTGCTGTATTTTAAGCTGTTCGATTTTTTCTTCAAGCATTTTCCGGTATTTCTCTCCTTCATGTTTTACGACAGATGGATGAGTTTTGCCTATAATCAGGAAAAGAACATCGGGATTTTTTCCGGCAATAACCGGAAGAGCTTCCAGTGTAGTCTCAATGCTTTTTCCTGAACTGAGCAGTCCGAATGTTGAAAGGATTTTTTTTCCGTTTAATCCGTATTTATTCTTCAGAAGTGATTTTTCTGAGTGCGGCACTAAATGCGTACCGTGCGGAATAACTGATATTTTTTCCCGGTTAACTCCGTAGTCACTTATCAGTACTTTCACTGATGAATTTGTCATAACTATTACGGATTCAGATAATCCCGAGATCTGCAGTACCTTTTGTTTCAGTAATTCACCCGGATTTGGCAGTACTGTATGAAATACTGTAACAACAGGTTTATTCAGGGCAGAAAGGAATTGCATGAATTCAGATTCTTTCTTTTCAAAGAATCCGAACTCGTGCTGTATCATTACAATTCTGATTTCCGGACTGCTGTTTATTTCAGCAGCAAGTTTTGTGAATGCGTCAGGAATATCTGTGTTCAGTATAAATTTAATGTCTTCACTGTAATTATGTTTTTCACTTTCAGATTCAAGAGGACATATCCTGATTCTGAATGAATGATCAAATTTATTATTAAGAGCTTTAATCAGATCCTGCGAATAAGTAGCTATGCCGCATTCCCTCGGCGGATATGAAGTGATAAACAATATTTCAGACATGTTATCTTCAGCGTCCGGACTGCTGTTTCCGTTTGCCGCAGATGATTTTTGCATTGGTAAAACTGCCTGTCTGATGAAGCTTTCAGGTACTGATTCTGTTATCATTATTTTTCCTGTTAAGTAAAAGTTCTTTTAAAAGTGCAGATATGCTGACAGAAGCACAGGCAATCTGTTCATCCGCTGCGCCGTAATATATATATAGAGTATCATCAAATAACGCCGTGCCCGTAGGAAAACAAACATTGTTCACTTCCCCGTTCAATTCCCATTCGAGCTCCGGTTTGAAAAGAGCATGCGGAAGCCGTGCAATTTCTTTCTGCGGATTCTCAAGATCCAGTAATGCCGCGCATGCTGAATAGACATATCCTTTTACTGTGTCATGCACGCCGTGATATATAAGTAACCATCCGTTTTCTGTTTCTATAGGCGGACATCCCCCGCCGATATAACTTACTTCGTGCTTATGCTCCGGCGAAAGCACTATACACTCCCTGAAATTGAGAAAATAATTCTGCCAGAATTCGTGAGTAAGTTCATTTAAATCATTTACGGCAACGATTTGTATATCAGGTCTTATGCGGTGAAGAAAGTACAGTTTTCCGTTTATTCTCCTGGGAAAGAAAATTACGTTTTTATCCCAGAGATATGTACTTTTACTTGTATTTTCACGGCTGTGACTCTGATCATTATAGCGCAGATATTTATCGTTTATTGCTCCTTTGGTTTCTGCAAGATGACGGAACTCTTCATACGTAATCTGCGGAACAACTAATCCCTGTTTTTCAAACCGGATTAAATCTTTTGAAACTGCAAGTGCTCCGAATGCATTTACTCCGTCATATGCAGTGTAAGTTAGATAATACTGATCCTCAATTTTTACAATACGGGGATCCTCAACACCATGAGATTCGCTGTCAGACTGAGGAAATATCACGGGAAGATCTGATCTTTCTTCAATAGTTAACGGTCCTTTTAATCTGCAATAACCGATGCTGGAATAATTTCCTTTACTCACTGCTCTGTAAAACATATGAACGCTGTTGCCTTCCTTTATCACTGCCGGATTAAGCACTCCTTCGTTTTCAAAACCAAGAATACTTTTCTTAAGAATAATGCCTTCTTTTTTAACTTCTGTCATAATTAATTGCAGGAAATTTTTAGTTTAATTTCATTTATATAAAATAGAAAAATTCTGTTTCAGACATTTACATTTCTATCTTCTTTTGCTTGCTCTGCAAGTTCTGCATATTCTTTGGAAAGCTCTGTCAGCTCCTGCACTGTTTTTTCTTCTGCAAAAATAACGGAATTGTTTGCAGGCTCATGTGATGAGATCAGTTCATTTAACTTCAGATGCAGTGATGCTGAGAAACGGCTGAATGTTCTCTGGATAACAAACAAACTTAAAAAAGTTATTCCGAGTATTATATTACCGATACTTTCATGGATTCCCTGTGTATAAAACTGCCTGTTGGTAAACCAGAATATCACGGTTAGTAAGGCAATTACAAATGTTACTGAATTGCTGAGGACTGAAACTGTTACTGAAGCGATTTTCTCGAATATTCTTTCTGTATGCTTATATATATTTTTCATGGTTTTTTTGATTTATTTCACATTATGATCAGTGAAATCTTATTTCGCTTAATCCGTGGAAAAAGTCTCACAATAATCTGATTATTCGATTATTGGAATATCAATCCAATGAGCAATTACAGTTATTGAAACTGTAGCTCAAAACAACAAATACAGCTTTGCGTCTTAGTTAACGATTCCATTTTGATAAAATTGAATATAAAAACATTTAAAATCCGGATCTAACGGACTTACGGGTTTGTATTTGTTCTGGATTCCACAATCAAAAAAGACTTGGTAAATACCGGAATTTAATAAAGCGGATTTTCATAAGGTACTCTTTTGGTGATAAAAGGAAGACAGTTATAATACAGATACCTGCAGCATTAAGCAAGGCACTTGCTCCTGCAATGTGCACTGAATATTTAACAGCGTTTCTGAAATTTTAGAAGAGAGTTTAATGATAAATGTTTTTTAACAGATGACAGTATTTCTCCTTGCTGCCTTACAAAACATTGTATTTTAGAATATTTTCAGGCAAAAGATATAAATATAAAGAAATACTCTAATAATTATATAAAACCGGGACAGATTATTATCTTCCTTTAATACATCCGTTAAGCTCCATTGTTCTGACACAGTCTGCCATTTGTTCCCATGTCCGCGCTTTTTCACTTTCCGTCATTATATCTCCGAATCTGTCCAGCTTGTCTTTGAGAATGTTATAAAGTCTTTGAGTAGCATCACATGCAATAATTGTCTGTAAAATTAATTTCAGTCTCAGTTTCAGGATATCCCATTCATCTATATCCTTGAATACTGTATCAATGTCTTCAGGTCTGATGTTATCATTATTCCTTATTATTTTTTCCATTTCCGCAGCTTCTGTTTTAATTGTTTTGAGCTTTTTCCTGAGTTCCGAACTTATCTGTAAACGGGTCAGTTTATTTCTTACTCCGACTGCCTTTTTCTTTTTCATGTATTTGTATTTAGTTTAATAAATTGTTTAAATTAATATTCTGTAACCGGCATCAATTGCTTGTTATTATTGATTTTAAATTTACAATTAGTAATCATGATTTCTGCATATAAAAATTAAAGCTGACAAAATGTATAATGCAAACCGTGTTATATGGTGAACTTAAATGAATCAAAAAGGCAAGCTGGAAATTCTCTACTCATTCTCTTGCACATTTAGAGATATAATACAACAAATCAAATCTAAAATCATAAATCAAAAATCTTACATAGCAGATTTAGTTGTTTAATCTGATAATTCAATTAAAAGCTCCTTTGAGATAAGCTTTTGTTCTCTCCATTTTCGGCGACGAGAAAAATTCTTCCGCAGGTCCCTGTTCAACTACCTCTCCCAGATACATAAAGACTACATAGTCTGCTATTCGTTTTGCCTGTCTTAATATATGAGTCACTAAAACGAGAGTGTAGTTTTTTTTAAGTATAAGGAACATTTCTTCTATCGCCTGACTTGACAAGGGATCAAGCGCTGAAGTCGGCTCATCGGCAAGTATTATCTCGGGACCGACAGCAAGCCCGCGTGCAAGACATAATCTCTGCTGCTGCCCGATAGATAAAGCAGATGCAGGATGATGAAGCCGTTCTCTTACCTCTTCCCAAAGATTTACTTCCTTCAGATAATGTTCGACTCTTTCATCAAGTATCTTTTTCTTTTTAACTCCTTTAATCTTCAGGCCATAGCTGATGTTTCCGTATATACTCATCGGCAGCGGATAAGGACGCTGTGAAAGCAGCCCCATCTTTTGTCTTATCTTTGTAATATCTGATTTGGTATGAAGTATATCCTCATTATCAAGTATCACGGAGCCGCTAATTTTAACATTATCATAAAGATCCGTTAGACGGTTGAGTGTTTTCAGCAAGGTGGTCTTGCCGCATCCTGAAGGACCGAGCAGAACCGTAATTTTATTCTCCGGAATTTCCACATTTATATTTTTCAGAATTTCCTGTTTGTCTATGGATAAATTCAGTTCGCTGATCTTGATTTTCGGAGTTATTATAGTTGTCAAAATGGTTTAATGATATATGAAATTATTTTTAAAGAGTTACTGACCATACAAAACTCCTGACTCTTGAAATATATTCCGTATGTTTGTGAATTTCTCATATTAATGACACAAATTTTCCTGCCCGAGCTCCGTGGCTGGAGTCGCCGGTCTGGCGAAAGCAAAAGAAGTGCATATTGAAAATTTTTCTCCTTTGTGTATTTGAGTCTTAGTGGTAAAAAGTTTTTCAATGTTACAACATATACGAATATGTTCATTTCATTCATTCATTTCATTTCAGAATTTAATTTTATTCCTGTTATATCTTGCAGATAATATTCTTGCTGCAATGCTTATCAGAAGTATAACAAAAGTAAGCACTGCCGCAGAAGCAAATGCCCTTTGCCTTACTTCCTCCACCGGAGAACTTAATTGAAAAAATATTGCCAGCGGTAGTGTTGCTGCAGGATCTGATAATGATTCTGGAATACTGTCAGTGTATCCCGTTGTAAATAAAACAGAAGCTGCGTCGCCGATCGCCCTGCCAAAGGAAAGTAAAACGGCTGTTACAATTCCTGGAATGCATTGTCTCAGGAATATTTTAAAAGAAATCTCTGTCTTAGTCGAACCAAGTGATAATGAGGATTCAAGAAGTCCTGACGGAACAGTCTTAAGGACTTCATCCATTGAACGGACCATTATCGGGATTATAAACAACGATACTGTTATGATGCCCGCAAGAAGCGAGGTCTTTAATCCGAAATATATCATTATCACAAATCCGAATGCGCCGTAAACAATTGAAGGTATTCCCCATAGAATGTCGAGAATAAATCTGACGGAGTTCAGTGTGTTTCTGTGCTTTATCATGAATACATTCATATACATTGCTACAGGAAGCCCGATAAGTAATGCGATTAATGTTGAACATACCGAAAGATATAGCGAACCGATTATGGCATTTAATATTCCCCCTTCTTTGCCGAAATAAAATCCTCCTTTGGGAATCTGTGAAATCATTTCCCATGATAAAGCCGGAAGTCCGTTATACAAAATGCTGAAAATAATCAGAAGCAATGCCGCTGCAATTGCAACAGTTGAGATTATCATCAGAATACGGAAAAATATTTCTTCGGCTTTTTTTATCATTGTCAGGAATATTTTTCAAAACGCATTATGAGCAAACGGGAAGCAAAATTAAAAATCAGAATTACTGCAAGAAGTATTAATGCTGCAAGCATTAGCGCGGAATCATATTTCGGTATTGAAAGCATTTCACCGTAATTATTAGCTATTAGTGCCGGCAGCGGATATCCGGGATCGAAAATATTATGAGGAATCTGGATTACATTTCCTACCACCATCAGTACGGCGATTGTTTCTCCGAATGCCCTCGATAATCCGAGACCGAACGCCGAAACAATTCCCGGAAATGCCTTTCTCAGCAAAATGTATTTGATTGTCTCCCATTTTGTAGCTCCGAGCGATAATGATGCTTCGCTTAACTCTTCAGGTATCATCCTGAATATCTCAATAAGGATATTAAGTATAAAAGGAATTATCATTACAAGCAGCACTAACGCTCCTGAAAATATATTATAGCCGGTGGTATGTATATTAAACCAGCCGGCAGCTTTTACCGAAAATGGTACTATCATCAGCACTCCCCATACACCGAAAATTACCGATGGTATGCCGGCAAGTATGTCTATTACCGGCTGCATGAGTTTCAGTACAGATGATTTCGCATACTGTGTAATGTATATTGAAGAAAGAAGACATACCGGCACAGCGAGTATTATCGCTGAAAGGCTTACCCAGAGCGAACTGATTATAAAAGGTGCAAAACCGAATTTATTTTCTGCAGGTTTCCATATATCCGAAAAAAGAAGATCCTGTAAATGATTTTCATTAATGATGAGTATTGATTTAAGATATAATCCTGCTGCAAGAAAAAAAGGCAGTATGATAATTAAAATCAGGGAGGCAAGCATCCATGCTTCATTTATTTTATCGATCCATTTTCTGTATAAACCCGTCAAAATTATGTTCCGTAAGTTATAATTAGAATTAGTCCGGCAGATTTAAAATCAGTTAAGTTTTTTTAATTCCTCATTGATATTTGCTTTCGGAAGCTCCACATATCCTCCTTCTTTAACAAACTTTTGTCCGTCACCGAGAATCCATTTCAGGAAATCTGTTGTTGCTTTGTTCAGAGGTTTTCCCTTCGATACAAAATAAAGATCTCTTGCCGGCGGAGAAGGATATTTTCCTTCCCTTATTGCTTTATCAATGTCATCAATTGTATTATAAAAACTTTCGTCCGGATCTATTGTTCCGTTTTCATTTATATCAATCGGTATGACTTCAAGTCCTTCGTGCTTTTTCTTTGTATTGATGTCATAAATATAAATGATATTATTGTAACCGATACTGTTTTTGTCTTTCCGGATTGCATCTGCCATTCCCGGATCACCGAATACTCCCGTTCCTTTTATATCCTCCTGTTTCTTTCCCATGTATTTTCCCCACATCTCTCCTGCTCCGCATGCATCCGATCTTGTGAATACATTTATTTTCTCTTTGCTGCTTCCTCCTGTTGCTTTATCCCATTCCGTGAACTCGCCTGTTAAAAATATCTTTGCAAAATCACTTTTCTTCAGACCTTTAAGCTGAAGTTCTTTTAGTTCGGGATTGGATGAATTGATTGTGGGAAGAACTGCATCTTTTGTAACGGCTATATACCATGCGCCTTTTTCTGTTTCTTCGGCGGAAACTGAACGTGAGACCATTCCGAGATCTACCATTCCCGATAATGCGTCAGTCATTCCTTTTCCTGCACCGCCCGCCGAAATATGTATCTGTATTTCAGGGTTAATCTTTTTGTATTCTTCAGCCCATTTTACTGCCATCGGATATAATGCAAATGCTCCGGATATGCTGATTGTATTTGCGCTGTCTGTCTTTTTCCCGCAGGAAACAATCGTAAAAGATAATATTAAAAAAAGTATCACTGCTTTCACAAAATCAGATTTCATAGATCACATTGTTTAAATTTTTGAATAAATTCTCCGCAAATATATCTCTATTAATCTAAAACTTAAATATAATAAATATTGACAGATCCGGTCTCTGCAGATTCAATTTCGGAAAAACTTTTCCGGATTATGTAAGTGTGTCATTCAATCCGCACAAAATAAAAAAGCCGGGTGAAATTTCCTCCGGCTTTTGTTAATTCAGAATAATTTTTTAAAATCCTGAATTTATAAATTCAAAAATTCCTTATCATTTACGGTGTTATCACATACACTCCTGTTAATGCATTGTTTTCTACAATGCTGAGGTCAGCTGCATCCACATAATCATCCCCTGTTACATCAGATGATTCGTAACCCGTAAGAGAATTGGAAGCATCATTCTCTACCTGACTGAGATCACCCGCATCAATGACCCCGTCCTGATTTACATCACCGCTGTATAATCCGTAATAATCATTAGACGACAAATCTGTTCCCAGATACTTTTCATTGTTTCCGTATGCCTTTGTATCGGAAGAAATAAATTCAAAATAAAAACTTGAACCTCCCCCGAAATTTACGGGTGCTGCGCTCCAGGTCTCTATTGTGTTTCTGTGATTTACAACAATATAATAATCTGTAAATGCATCTATTAAATTAGAATTAAGTAAAAAATATCCGTTGTTGTATAACGGTAGTTTTTTTGAATCTACTAAAGTGTATGGGAAAAAATTCTCCCTGAATGAGACAGTAATCGTATCTGTTCTTGTCATGGAATATGAACCGGGATCATAATATCCTTCTATATATACTCCCATTGCCAGGGCTCTTGAAAGGGACAGTATCCCTTCACATCCGGAGGATCCCCACATATTGGCATTGCTGTTCCATTCTGTCCAGATCACAAAGCAGCTGTCGCTGCCTCCTGTTTTTATTCCTGCTTTTGGACTTACTTCAACTGATGCATCTATATGATTCATCGGAACAACAAAATCAGACCACACATTTTCTCTTGCAACCGAATAGAATACATTATCAAACGTTAAGTTGAAATCTGCATGAACGGAATAATAATTTCCGGGATTATTGCGAAGTCCGGTTACATCTGCTTCATTATCATCGTCATATGTATATGAAACAAATCCGTCGGTCCAGTTATCACCGGCATCTGTTGTAGTAAAATACTGTATATCATGGTCATATGGATCGTATTCGCTTACATTTACTATCATTAGATTCTGATAAAGCCCGTTTGAAGCAATATGAGCCGAAGACTTTGTGAGCCCGTCAGGATCAAGATATCCTTCATATACCGGAAGTCCGAGATAATTTACATCAGCTGTTTCATATAAATAAATAGCAGTTGTAAAATATGCTCCGGATTCTGCAAGTATTACCGATCCTCCGCCGTTTCCCGGATCATCAAACCATGCAATATCACATCTTCCCTGAAAGTCGCCGTTGTCAAAAGAATAATACCAGAATACTTCCGGCTTGTAATTAACTCCGGGTGTCGGTGTGTACGGATTGTCAATAAAAGCAACTTTCTCGCTGAATATAGTCTGCATTCCGTCTATACTGTCCTGACAGGCTGCAATATACAAATAAGCGCCCCCTGTCCAGAATGCATTATCAGTGCAAATCCTCGGTTTGTAATATCTTACATCCGTATTAAAATAATCAAACCCCGGCCATTCTAATCGCTGAACACTGCCGCCAACGGTTCCGCTGATCGTAACTGTTATCAGGTTGCATATATATTTACCTGTACTTACTGTGACTGCGCCGTAAACAACATACAGGTATTTTGTTCCTGTATTGTCCTCGATTATTTCTGCATCAATTGCATCGGGAGCATTTATTTCATAAGAATTGTAAGCGTAAGCATAAAATATCCAGTTTATTCCGTTGTCGTCGGAATAATAAAAATTAGTCTGCGAGTAATCTGTTTTGTTGAAATAATTACCGGTTGCAATAGTCCATATTCTCCCTTTGTTTTCTCCTGTCTGTTCTGTAACCGTTGCTATTCCTTTGACATTATTATCATAATGAATTTGTGTAAGGTCAATATTGTCACTCTGATGAATCTGATTTCCCGCCTTTACGATATAACCGGACTGCTCTCCCCGTTTTGTAATGACTCCGTTTAGTTTGTTAAGTTTTGATTGCAAAGTCTGAGTTTCTGTTCTGTCTCCGGATTTTCTGGCGAGTTTAATATCACGGATCAGTTGTTCCTGTTCCGCTGATGAATTCCTCCAGTTTGGCGGCATCAGTTTATCCGGAATCTTTTCATTTAATTTTGTAATTCTGCCGTAAGGTTTCCCCGGTTTTTCTGGTGCAGCAGGATGTGGCTGATTTCCTCTTTGCTGTGAATATGCAGTATTAAATGCAATTAAGAGTAAAATTAATAATGTAAATTTCAATAAAGAATGTTTTTGGGTTTCCATAATTATTAAAATTAAATTATAAGATGTTTTTGGAATTTATTAACAAAACTTTTTTATAACAACTTATTTTTTTACTTTAAAGAATAAAGCTGTGGAATGCCGTCCAAATAAATTTAAAACTATTGCATAAATTATAAAAATACATAAAAATCGAATTATAATAAAACAATCGACAACAAACCCGCCTGTGATAAACTGCCGTTCGTCTAGACCGCCTTGCTTGCTTCGTTAAGCAATCCAGCAGAGGCTGTTTTTCTTTGCAGAGCTTATTTTAGAATGCAACCGAATGCTATTATCTGGTGATTTAAAAAAGCGACAATTTTAAATCTCAAAGTTTCTCACAATTTTGGGGACAGATGTGTAAAGTCAGCTTGATTATAAAAATATAAGAATTGTTTGTTGTGAAATTCAACCTTAATTTTGAATAATAATAGTATTCAGTTCTGACATGAAAAAGCAAATTCTGATTTATTTTTTGATTGTTTTATATACTGCGTTATCAGGTTTCAGTAATGCATTTGCTCAGGTGAATATCATCGGCTCAGGCGGAGCAGCTAACGGAATTTATGCTTCATTGAAAGCAGCTTTTGATGCGCTTAATCTTGTATCTTCTCAAAGCGGAAATGTTATTACAATAACTGTAAGTTCGTCAGGATATTTTGAAGGCACTGAAACCATGCCCTGTGTTTTAAACCAGCCTTCTTTATCAGGCTGGTCAAGTCTGACAGTTGTTCCGGTAGGACACGTTATTATAAGCGGATCAATTGCCGCCGGAAATCCGCTGATAGATTTCAACGGAGCTGATAATGTTACTTTTAACGGACTAAACTCCGGTAGTAATTCATTAACAATTTCTAATACTACGGTTTCTGCAGTTGCCGGAACAAGTACCGTTAAATTCAGAACGGATGCATCAAACAACACAATAATTAATTGTACTGTAAAAGGTTCATCCTCCATGTCAGCCGAAATTTCCGGCGGAACTGTTTACTTCGCAGCCGGTGCTGTTACAAAAGGAAATGATAATAATATTGTTTCAAATTGCAGAATCGGTCCTGCAGGAACGAATCTGCCTGCAAAAGGAATTTTCAGTAACGGAACTGACTCTGATACTTCAATGTTCAACAGCGGAATTGTAATTACAGAATGCAGTATTTTTGATTATTTCGGTGCGGAAGTTCAAAGTTCAGGAGTATATATAACAGGAGGCAGCTGTGATTTTACTATTTCGAATAATAAATTTTTTCAGACTTCACCGAGAACTCAGACTTCCGGAAATGTTCATTCCGGTGTCAAAATTAAAGGTCCTAAAATTAATCGCTGCCTGATTTCCGGAAATACTTTCGGATATTCATCAGACTCAGGAACAGGTGTATATGATTTCAATGGACCCGCTTCAGCAAGATTTTATCCCATTTATAATTCTACGCAGGTAATAGATACTACAAATATTCAGGGAAATACAATCACAGGAATTAATTGTTCCGGTGCAGTTTCAGGGACAGATACTTCGGCTTCTTTTGCAGCTATTTTAGTGGTTTCAGGAAAAGCATATATCGGAAATATAAGCGGAAATATCATAGGCAGTTCTGTTTCACCCGCTGCTGTCCGCTGTTCTGGTTCAGGATTTTCTGATGGAGATGTTTACGGAATTTTTTATGCTGATACGAATTCGAACTGTAACATTTCAAATAATATTATAGGTGGCTTTAATGTTAATAATACATCTTCGGGAGGAATTGTTTTTTACGGCATAAGAGCTAATACAAGTACAAGAATAGATAAGTGCGTTGTTTACAATAATGTCATCGGAAATTCATCTGCACCTGTAAATAATGTATCTTCATCTGAACATTCCAGAGTAATCGGCATTTACTCAAATCAGGGTCCGGCTGAAATTACAGAAAACAATGTGTCTTATCTTATTACTGATTCTCCCAATATTGATAAAGGTGTTTCTTCTTCAGTATTGGGAATCCGCAGTAATAATTTATCCCGTACAAAAGCAAGTAATGTATCTCAGAATACTGTTATAATGCTTAGTAATACAAATTCTAAAGCAGCAGTTTGGGTTACCGGTATTTCCTATAACGGAGCTGATTCCGGTGATCACAGAATTTCAGGGAACATAATCCGTTCTTTAAGTATTTTATCTGCAAATAATTCTGCTGTAATGAACGGAATTTACATTGAAGGCGGATCCGCTACTTATTTCAATAATTTTATCAGCCTGGGTATTGATATTAACGGTAACAGCATTACAAATAATATCGGCATTAACGGTATAAATGAAACAGAATTCGGTTCTGACAATGTTTATTGCAACAGCATCTGCATCTTAGGATCGGGTGTTGGCAACGGAAATTCAAATACTTATGCATTTAACAGTTCAATTAAAAACAATAACCGTAAATACAGAAATAATATTTTTTATAATGTACGCTCTAACCTTACGGGAAAAGGATTTCATTATGCCGTCAGAATCGGAGGTTCAAAGAACAATACTACAGGTCTGACAATTTTTAATAATATGTATTATGTAAGCGGTAACGGCGGAATCCTTGGAAACTTTGATAAAACTCCCGTAAAAGACCTGTCAGACTGGCAAAATCCGGAAAAAGGTCCGGGACAGGACCATCTTAGTTATTTTGCAAATCCGCAATTTGAAAATCCTGCAGTTTCATATCATATAAGTCTGGATACAAATTCAATAGCCAATAATAATGGTTTTGTCGGTACATTTGTGTCTGTTGATATTGAAGGACAACCAAGAAATCATTTCAGACCTGATCTCGGAGCTGATGAGTTTACCGGAACTTATATTATGAAATTCAATGTAAGTCTGCAATCCTGTCCTGCGGATGAAATACTGGTATCCATTGTTGATGATTTACTCTGCATTCCTTATACCGGCAAAACCGTCAGATTTGCTGGACAGAATCAGTATTACATTCATTTTACAGGCGTAGCTGATCCTGAAAGTTTCTGGATTAGAGTTCAGCAAAAAAGCTCATTAAAAATCTGGAGCCGCACTCCGGTGATTTTTAAATATGACGGTACAGTTGAATATGATTTTACTGATGAGCAGACTAAGGAATATTCTTCAAATCTGATTTATAATGGAACTGCCTGGTCTATGATTGGCGGGGATATTAATCAGGATGATATCATTAATCAGACTGATTATGACGCAGTAAATAAGGATGCAGTCACTCAGATACCGGGAAGTGCAAGCGGATTCTCCGGTACAGACATAAACTGTGACGGTGTCACTGACGCTGCCGATCAGGCAATTGTCGAAAACAACTTTTCATTCACTCCTGTGGAAATACCACCCTGTCCTTAATAAAATGTATTCTGTAATGATAAACTTGTTTTGGAATGTGAACAAGCATTTGTTATGCTGAACTTGTTTTGGAATGTTACATTAATATTGTTAAACCAAATTTTTGTTTTACGAACTTATCTGCATTATTGAACAAATCTTTAAACTTAAATATATCTCCAAAACTTTAACTATTGAAAGCAAATCACAACAGGTTTCATATATTCGGAATTTGCCATTAATATTCCTCAGCCTGTGATTAAATTTCATTCTTCTAATCAGTCATATACTATTTTCAAATCCACTCTTTAACGTCTTTCAAATTGAAGTCTCCGGAAATGAAATCGAAGCTTCCGGAAATGAAATCGAAGCTTCAGGAAATGAACCGTAAGGCATCTGACGGGAAATCTGAGATACCTGACATAAGTCGGATATAATATGAAGCAATAAAAATAAGGTATGATATTGATACAACAGATTGCAACATTGGTAAATTGCTTCAGGATGCAATGAATATTCCAGGCGTTCTTATTACAATCGTTTCCGGCAATCATGAATTGGTTCTTGACTTTAATCAGATACTTAAGCGCACTATTCGGAATTCATCTGCCCTGAATTCAATACGACACGTTCTGAATTCTATCCGGATTGATTTAAAATCATTGCTTGATGCAGTAATTTAAATGGGTTTTGTATTTTCATTTAACTGTACTGCCTGTGTTGAGAATTTATCTGATATGATAAAATGTTTATCCAAATGTAATGCAAGTGTTCCTGCAGTGATATTTATATCGGATGGCTGACTTTGGAATCTCCTCGTATGCACTGTTTTCAGCGCCGACACTTTTTTAAAATCTGTAAACCGCTTCATTTATTGCATTCCCCGCGATCAATTGAAATAAACAATTCCAAAATACTCTAAAACAATCTAAAATCGCCGTTTCTTTTTAATTCCATTTTCACAAATTCGAATTTTTACCTTTTGACATTATTGTTAATGATTAATAGTTTGCTGTGAATTTTTTAAAGAATAAATAAAAATGAAGATTTGAAAGAATATTCTTACTTTTTTAAAAACTAACCAATGAAGTATGAAAAATAATAATATAAAAAAGATCTAAAAGGTCTATTTGGATTTGAGGCAAAAATTTAAAATAACAAAA
>JAEUSI010000057.1:0-3386 GCA_016788375.1 Ignavibacteria bacterium
TCTGACCAGAAGCATTCCAGTTTATTTCATAAGATGCAGAACCAAGTTTTTCATTAACAAGCGTTGCAATTTCTTTACCTGTGTTATTGTAAACTTTTAGAGTAACAAATGATGGAACAGGTATTGAAAATTTTATATTTGTTTCTGGATTAAAAGGATTAGGATAATTCTGTGAAATCCCGTAACTGATTGCAATTTCGTTTAACTGCGTAATACCTGAAACAGTTGCATTTATTACTCCGGACATACTCGGCGCATGCGGCTCACAAATATAATTATAAGTCCCTGCTACCGTGATTACATAAGTAAAAGTTGGTGAACCAGATGTTAAAGGAGCATTCCAGGGCAAAGCGCCTGCTGGTCTGGATGTAAATGTCTGTCCGTCACATGTTGTTGTATGACTGCCTCCGGTTCTTGTCCATTTAACTGTATCGCCGACAAAAACATTTATTGTCTGAGGAGAAAAAGTGAGACCTGATGTTGCATTTACATTTACAATTGTCGACTGAGCTGTTGCCGATATGAACATCAGCAGAAGCAAAGCAGACGATAAATTCAGGAAGAGATTGTTTTTTTTCATTTTTGTTTGATTTTATATTTGATTAACAATTTTAATATTGAGATTAGTTATCATCTGGTAATCCGTTTCTGTCATCATCCTTAAAAGCTCTTTTGAATGAATTCTTTATATTCTCATTAATCACATCTTCAAACCGAGGATCGGAAGGATTGATAATGTCATTTCCGATTTTAAACCACTGGGAAGAATTTATTATTAACGTTATATTTCTCAGAGTTTCCTGAATGTTAATCATATCAGGAAAATTTAATACTATATTTGCCGATTTTCCCGATTTGAAAACAAAGCTGCTTCCGTTGTATCTGCCTTTGATTATTACAGAATATCTTTGATTTCCGCCATTGCCTTCTTTGAATTCAGGGTCCGGAGGAGTTTCGTTATCTTCCGGTTTATGAACATTAAATTTGATTTTATTATATGTTCCTGCAGGAATTTTTGTACTTGCCAGCTGAGTGATTGCTTCAGCTGAATTCAGATTTATTACAAACAGCTTATTGATTACTATTTCGTTCTGTCCGGAGGGCTCTTTCTCAAGCTCAATTTTTGAAATCAATGCTTTTGCTTCATCAATAATTATGCTGTTGTAGTCAAAAACATTTTCATCGTTCTTAATATTTACCATCAGGTTATCTTCTGAAATGCTTCCGTTTCCCGAAACGGAAGTATCGTTGCTGCAGCCGCTTAAAAAAGCCGTTAAAAGAATTAGCGTTAAAAATCCCGATAAATTCTTGAATCTTCTGTTTATTGAATTCATAATAAATTTTACTTAAGTATATAATTATTTGATTAAAATCATTTTCTTTACTTCTGAAAAATATCCGGCTTCAATCCTGTAAAAATATGCACCGCTCGAAAATCCCTGCGCATTCCAGTTTACTGTATATTCACCCTGTCCAAGCCTGTTGTTAATCAATGTTTCAACTGTTTTTCCTGCAGAATTGTAAATCTTTAAAATTACAAATGAACTCACAGGAATTCCGAATTTTATGTTTGTAACGGGATTAAAAGGATTCGGGTAATTATTTGAAAGAAAATAACCCGCAGCAACCTGACTGTTGTTGTTTACTATTATTGTGCTGGATTTTGTCGTGCCAGAAACTGTGTTTGAAAAATCCGAGGTTCCGTAAGGATTATATGAACAAACTTTATAAAAATACACATTGTCCGGATTCAGACCGAGCTCCTGATAACTCAGTACATCCGTCCCGACAGTATCTATATATTCAAACACCACATCTCCCGGCCTTCTTCTTGCAATAATAAATCCTGATTCATTAACAGAGTTATCATTCCAGCTGATAGTTATGCTTGTCATTGTAATATCCGTGATTCTCAGATCCGATGGAGCTGCTGGATAATTTGTCGTATCTCCGGCGGCAATTATTGAATCTGTATTTGAATAATCTGATCTTCCTTCGGAATTGTAAGCATAAGCCCTGTAATAGTATTTTTTGTTTAAAGTTAGCCAGTAATCATGGAAAGACCTTACATTCTGACCTACGCCTCCGAGAACTTCCCAGTCAGACGAATCAAGTCTTGTTGCTCTTTCTATATAAAATCCGGATTCATTGTCTGAATTATCATTCCATTTCACTTTAACATAAAACGGATCTTCCGGTTCAGCATGAAGCTCCGAAGGCGGATTAATAAACTGAGCTTCCGAAATCTGATGGCTCAGTATAATTGCAGTTAATATTAATAAAATTTTTTTCATAATTATTATTTTCTCCCTGATTAGAAATAATTTAATTTGTTGATTCAAAAATATGCTTAAACATTGTGAAATGCCAAACAATAATGTCAGGATTCGTAGGATTCTGATTTTAATATCAGTGTTGAAATTCAAGCTAAATATTCTAATATTAAATTAATTCCGATAGTTTCAAATTATAAATTTTATGTATTTATGAAAGTAACAGATGATCTTTTTCAGCTGATCAAGTCATTGGATCAGTCTGAAAAAAGATATTTTAAAGTATTTGCCACAATGCACATAAAAGGGAGTGATAACAACAAATATGTCAAACTTTTTGATGCCATTGATGATCAGGATGAATACAGCGAATCCGAAATCAGGAAACAATTTGCAAAGGAAAAATTTCTAAATCAGCTTCATGTCGCCAAAAATTATCTTTATAATACAATTCTCAAAAGTCTCAGGCTGTATTATTCCGAAAAATCAAAACTGAATGAACTTATGGATACTCTTAGAGATGTGCAGATTCTTTATGATAAATCTTTGTTCAGGCAATGCAAAAAGCATCTGGATAAAGCTAAAAAAATTGCTTATGCTTATGAAAAATACGCACAGATTCTGGCAATATTGGACTGGGAAAAAACCCTTGCCCGAACAAATGCTTATACCGGAACAGACGAAAAAGAACTTCTCGAATATTATTCCGAACATAAAAAGACAACCGAAAAACTGAATAACATTAACGAATACTGGAAGCTCTCTATGCAGTCTTTTTTTCTGAAAATGAAACAGGGAAATCTCAGGGATAAAAATGAACTGAGCAAATTCAAATCTGTAATCAGTAATTCATTTCTGAAATCGGAAGAAAAAGCAACAACATTTACATCAAAAACTCTATTCTACAATATAAAGGGACTTTATTACCATACAGTTAAAGATTACAAAAATCTGCTCGGTTACTGCAAAAAAATTGTTGCACTTCTTGAAGCCAATCCACTTCTTACAAAAGAAGATAATTATGTCAGTTCACTGTATAATCTTCTGATTGTTCAGATCGAGCTGAAAAAAAACGAAGACGCTCTTTCTACAATAAATAAATTAAGAACACTT